>JAPPKT010000221.1 GCA_028819675.1 Caldilineaceae bacterium
ACTCGCACGGGGTCATTCGTATCCCGCAGTATCTGCGACAGATTGACGAGGACGAGATACGTCCCCAAGCCAGACCGGAGATCGAGCGCGAAACACCGGTCATGGTGCTGTACAACGGTCATCGCTGCTTCGGGCAGTTGGGGGCCAAGGTGGCAATCGAGGACGGGATTGGCAAGGCGAGGGGGAACGCGGTGTCGGTGGTGGGGTTAAAGCACTCGGGGCACGTGGGGCGCCTGGGCGAGTGGGTGGGACTTGCGGCCGAGGAGGGGTTGATTGCGCTGGCGTATGCCAACGGTGGTCGTTCAGGCGGCCTTGTGGCGCCATTTGGCGGCGCGGAGCGGCGGATGGGCACGAATCCGATAGCGGTGGCGATACCTCTGAAGGACCGGCCGGCGATGCTGCTGGATTTCGCCACGAGCGCGGTGGCGGAGGGCAAAGTGCGGGTGGCGTTCAACAGCGGCAAGGAGATTCCGGAAGGATGGGCCCTGGACAAGAACGGCGCGCCCACCAAGAATCCGGGCGACGTGTACGAAGGCGGGATGCTGCTTCCGGCGGCCGGGCACAAGGGATTCGGGCTGGCCCTTCTGACGGATTATTTGGGTGGGATATTGACTGGGGCCGGCGGGCCGGGCATACCGGGCTCGATCCTGGGCAACGGCGTCCTGTTCATCCTTTTGAACATCGACTTTTTCCGTCCGTTGGACGAGTTCTTTGCCGATGGGGAACAGATCGCCGGTCGGATTAAGGCCACGAAGCCGGCACCCGGATTCGATGAGGTCCTGATGCCGGGCGAACCGGAGGCACGTTCGGCTGCGAGCCGCCAAAGGGATGGGATTCCCCTGGACGATACGACCTGGTCACAGATCGTCGAAGTCGCCGAGAAGCTAAGTGTTGATCCGATCGTTTGATAGTTAACCGGAGAACAGGTATGTCACGAATTTCCACTTCATCCTGGAGCCTGCACAGGGCTTTGGGGTCTCCGCCTCTTTTTGGGCCGGGCGATGCCGGGCCGCAGCAGACGTCGAACGGTGTAATCAGCCTGTTGGAGCTGCCAACGGCGCTGGCGCAGGCCAACATCAACACGCTGGAGATCGTGCACTTTCACTTTCCCACGATGGACAGTGCCTACTTAGACGAACTGAAGGCGGCAGTCGAGGAGGCCGGAGTTGAACTGTTCAGCGTTTTGATCGACTCCGGCGACATCGCGCACGCCGACAGGACAGTGCGGGCCGGTGAGATGGAATGGATCCGGTCGTGGCTGGATTTGACCGCCGGTTGCGGCGCAAGCCATGCACGCGTTGTGGGGGGATGTCAGCCGGTGGAGCGTAATCACGCGCCGCTGTTGGACCACCCGGTGCTGCAGCGGAGTGCGCAAGGTCTGCGTGAGCTAGCCGACTACGGCTCTTCGATCGGTGTGCAGGTGATCACCGAAAATTTCCGCGAGACGACGGACCGGGCGGACCAGGTGCTGGCGATCCTTGAATTGTGCGAGGGTCGGGTCGGGTTGTGCGCGGATTTTGGAAATTACAGAGGCGATAACCGGTACGAGGAGCTGGCAGCTATCTTTCCAAAGGCCGATTCGGCACACGTGAAGGCGATATACGACGACAAGGGTCAGCCGGATGAGGATGAGTTTCGCCATTCGCTGGGATTGTTGTCGGAGGCGGGGTTTGACGGTCCGATGTCGCTGATCTTCGATACGCCGCTGCATGGGAACAGCACTGAATGGGACAATCTGGCGCAACTGAGGACGGTTGCCGCGTCTTATTGCGCCTGATAGGAGCGCAGAGGCCGGGGCTCGCGATGGGATGTTGGTTCGGAGGGATGGTTACGAAGAGGTGACCGTTCCCGCATCGAGAGATGTGTCCGGGGTCATCTGCCAATTGAGAGAGTTGCGAAGGAAAAACAGTCCATCGAAATCGATGGACTGTTCGTTTCCTGCTATTTTGACGCGATAGAATGCCGGGGTGTTGGCCGGCCGCTTGATGGCTTACCCTACCAGTTCGGCATCGAGGACGATTTCGTCAACCGAGGCGAGGGCTTTGGAGACGGGGCAGCCATCCTTGGCCTGGGCGGCGTATTCGGCGAACTTTTCGGCAGACAGGCCGGGGACTTCGGCCCGACAAGTCAGCTCAATCTTGCTTATAGCAGGGCCGTCAGTCAGATGGACGGCGGCCGTGGTGTTTACACTTGTGGGCGTGAAGCCATCGCCACTCATCAAAGCGGAAATAAACATTGAGTAGCAGCCGGCATGGGCTGCGCCAATCAGTTCTTCCGGGTTGGTGCCAGATCCGGATTCGAAGCGGGAGGCGAAGGAGAAAGGGCCTTCGTAGAGGCCACTGCCCAATTTCATTGTGCCGGAGCCTTCATTGAGTGTGCCGTTCCAGGTGGCAGAGGCGTTGCGCACGGACATGGAGATTCCTCCTGATTGTGAAGTGCTGATGGGCGATCGGGAAGCAACCGAAAAAAAGTGAGCCGGTTGGCAATTTGAGAATATTGGGTAACAACGGGCAGGATTTTAGCATAGTTTATGTGGCAGATCAAACTTTCGGGCGGTCTAAGGTGCAGCCCAATATTGCGCAACTTAGTCGAATGTAAGCCATGTGCATTTGGGTGGGGTTCTGTGCTCTATGCAGTGGGCCCAAAAACTGGACCACGAGCTAAGGTGAACAATGGAGCAGATAACCAAGCACGGTCTGCCTCAGTTCAGTTCGGTTCGATTTGTCTTGGATGGCGGGGGAGGTGCCCAGGGGTGGGTGCGTCATTCCGAGTCGTCTCCGTATCCTTGTTCGTAATCGGTATAGTACGCTCCTCTTCGGCTTGTTGGTGTCCGGCTTTTGGATTTAATCATCGCCCAAATGCCTGACAGCACAACAAAGACAGACAGGCAGAGCAGAATTTCCACTTGTTCCTCCAAGGTTTGGGTCGGTCCGGTTTGTGACGGCTTCTGCTGTTGTTGGGGCCTAGTGTTTACTGATTGTTCCGTTTGGTTTTGGTGGTACGGGTCTGAAGGTCGAACAAGGCGTCACGGAACAGGTTGTCAATCAAGAACCAGAGCTATGAGCAATAGCCCAAGGACGGCTCCGGCGATGCCGCTTGTTGCCAACAGTGTTGCGTAACTGAAAGTTTCTTTCTTGTATTTCCATGTCATTACTCCCAGGCCAAGAGCCATCATCGCACCCAGTGGTATGAAAGCCGCAGTGGTGATGTTGGTGTTCACGGACCCATAGATCGGGCTGGCTGCAAAGAAGCCCATAGAGCCTACCCCGACCGCACTGAGGACACTCCACTTCCTCATAGAGTCTCTCCTAATCGCAGTTGTGTCGAACTTTCGAGTTGTTACGGCATGTGACGGCTCATGTTGTTTTTGGATATGAAGTCAGAGGTGCCGTGCGGCGCACATGTGGCGGACGAAGCGGGCGCACAGGCGTGTCTCGGAGGGCCTGGTGATCTACCTACTCATCGGGATAAAACCCGGACGCTACTACGAAGACCTGGTCTCGACCGGGTATACGGAAGCCTGTAGCATATGCGATCTTCGGCGAGCCGATCTCCTCGTCGCCCTCTATTGCCGGATTGTCGAACATATACTCGACGAAACCGCCACCCGCTTCACCGGCGGCCAGCAGCTCTCGGAGGTAGCGAACGCCGTTTATGTCCTCGCGGTCCATGTCTTCAAACTGGCGGCCCTCGAATCGCAGGGGGAAGCCGCCGTGGAAAAGGGTATATCCGTCAGTGCTGATCACGAATACGTAGACCGAGCCGGACTTCCAGTAACCATCCTCTTGGCGAAAGACAATTTTCGCGTTCCCCAGCCCGCTCAAGTCCGGCGACAGGGTGGCGTCTCGGTACTCTTTCATTGCCGCTTCGACAAAGATGGCGAGCGTCTGACGATCCACCACCTCGGCGGCCGTCACTTCGGGACGTGGCAATGGGGTAAACTTGACTGGGACAGAGGTCAAGTCCTGTGCGAATCCACCGACCATCACCAGGCTGTTTCCACTCAGTCCCGAAATGAATGGAACCGCGTAGGCTGGTCGATCTATACCGTCCCGTCGGTAGTCGACGAAACCGCCACCTTGCTCAGCCGCGGCGAGCAGTTCCATCCCAACCGGCCTTCCCAACTCATCCTTGACATCAGCGATGTTCTTGTTTTCCGAGGTTGGATCGTGTCCGTGAATCAAGATGTTTCCGTTCCGTGTCATCGTCATCAGGAAGATAGAGCCGGACTTATATCGGCCCTCGGAGCGGAAGAAATCACGCAATCGCGCTATTCCCGTGACGGTCGTGATGCTCTCTTGGTAAACTTTGACATCTTCGACAAAGGCTCTCAGCGTGATGCGATCCGTCGCCTCGCTTGCGGTGATTGGGTCGTCGGCTGACATGGTGGCACCAGACTCGTGCCATCCCGAACCAAAGATTAGTCCATCGTGACGGATAGCCCAAGCGTGTTTGCGGGCTTGCTGGCCGGTTTCGTAGTTGTGTCCAGAATAGGTAAACCACTGGCCCTGTTCGGTAGTGGTCGAGATGGCTTCGCCGCTTCTGTATCCGGTGGAGTCCACAATGGTCAAGAGGTTTGTTCCGACCAGTTCGGGGTTGGGATGGACGAACATGATATTGTTTTCGTCGATAATGAACATATACCACTGCCCGTCTATGCTTTCAGGAGAATTAATGTGAGTTTTTGAGGCCAGTTTTTGGGAAAGACCACTTGGCGACTCGACGGAATTTCGCTATGCTGTGAAACGTGGGTTCCCTGGTGCTATACCTCGACGATCTCACATAGATCCTTATATCCTTGGCAGAGCCGATATTGGTGGGACTGCCGATGATGTTGTTTGACGAGGAACCCACCTCTTCTCAGAGATTTCCATACATCTCCGCACACCATGTCCTGCTCCCCGCCAGACCATAACAAAAAAGGACTCCGATGGATAACAGGCCACGTTTCATGCCATGGCTGATGAAAGGGGCGATCATTTCCTTTCTCTTCGTTTCGACCGTCCTGTCAGTAAACGCCCAGGAAGAAAGTCTTCCCGCTCCTGTCCTGAATGTTTCTTTCCTGCCCGCATATGAAGGAATTGGGATGGATTTGAGTGTTGACGGGTCTCCCGTCATCAACCGTATCTATCACGACACTTCGGCGGGCGCGGCAGGAGTTCTTGTCGGCGACGTTATTCTGACAATTGACGATGTCTGGGTTGTGGGAATGCAGGTCGATGAAATCAGAGACCATATGCACGGACCCTCCGGCACGATTGTCGACCTGACCGTTTTTCGTCAGTTCAACAGGCAGGCCGTGTCAGTTTCACTTCTTCGCGAACTGGTCGTACCTAACGCCGTCAGGTTGAGTTGGGAAGACGTGCCAAAAGCAGTTAAGTACGAAGTCAAGGTAACAAAGACTTCAGGAATCCCAAGGCATAGAGACGGCGTAATCTCTACCACGGGCACAAGTATCGAATTGTTCGATCTTGCGAGAGGCGCGGAATATTCCTTTAAGGTCAAAACCAAAGACGCGATAGGAAGGATGAGCGAGTGGTCGGAAACTGTAAACATTACCATCCCCAAAATTCACGAAACATCCACAGAGGAACCAGCACGGGATCACGAAAAGCACTGCGTAATCCTTGAATCCCGCCACATATCGTCACTGACCCTGGACGACCGAACAGCAAGATCAATTGTCGCCCTCACCGGCGAGGACCCCCGTTCGGCGCACGTACTTTTCGTTACGGTTACGCCAGAGCACAACATTGTGGAAGTGTTCTATGTTGTCATGTTGGCACAAGGAAAGCCAATCACTGTGGTCGAAACATGGAATGGGTGCTCGTATGCCGGCATCTGGTTTATGCCCGACCCATTTGTACATTCAAACTTTTTTGAAACAGGCCAGAAGGAACCTGTACAGCCACAGACCCCACCGGGAGCAGGCGACGACTCAGAAGTGACGCCTCCGCCCATTCCCATACCCTCATCAGAAGCATGCGTGCAGGAGGGCCGTACTCTCAATTTTGGGTTCTACGCCTATTTCGCACCTGTCAGTTACAGCGCGGACGAGGATCCAAACTCGGAAGGATTTCAGACGCATGTTGGCTATGAAGCAGACTTGCTGACAGCTCTTGAGTCAATTAACGGTGCGAATCTCTCGTTTGTGCGTCACCCGATTGCAATATGGGACGATATCTGGCTCAGGCCCGGAACGCCGCAGTATGACCTCGTCGGCGGCGGAATCACTATCCTCGATTCCCGCACCCGAGACGCGGAGGGAAACCGAGTAGTCCTCTTCACTTCGGGACATATCAAGTTCCGCCAGTCTCTTCTAGTGAGAGCAGAAGACGAATCCCGCCTGGCCTCCTATGACGACCTGACGAATGATGTGCGAGTCGGCGCGCTTGCGGGGACTACGGGAGAGTTTCGCCTGCTGGAACTGACAGGCATTGCCGATGCAAATGGCATTTTGACAGAGGGAACCCGCGTCGAGACACCAACTGGCACGGTGGTCGCCGACGGTCTTCCTAACTTCATCATCTCCCCGTCCGGGGAATCCGAAAACCTGGTTGGCAGAACTCGCCTATACCCGCCCTCAGACGGCATGCCTCAGGTCGTCTATTTGGGCGATGAAACGGGCGAATCAGCCCTGTTTGAGGCTCTCAGAACAGGCCAGATAGATGCAATTGCGAGGGGAGAGATTGGGAACAGAGAGGCAGCCTACGGCCACGGCACAGGCTTTGTCGTTACGGCCCTTGATGACAGTGTCGAGTACGGCGGTTTCGCTCTGTCCGCAAACGACACTGAGCTGGCTGCGTGCCTGGACCGGCTGCTGAACTATTTGACTAACAGTCAGACGATAGATTACGAGATTTGGCGAGAAGACCCCGAAATTTTCATGCGGCGGGCAGAGATGTGGAACGCGGAAACGCGTTGATTTTCCAGGAACCTCCATTAAACGCCTTAGCTTGTGGTCCAGTTTTTGGGGCCCACTTCAGTGGTGGCCAAATGTTCATGGCTAACCAGAGACTACGTTTCGCAATTTTGGGGCGAGAAAGGGCAGGCACAAGGCCTGCCCCTACGGGGAGTTCATGGGAATGGAGGGACGTGGTTGGGCGAAACTCGGTCGATTGGCCACCTGTCACGAATACCGGGACACGGTCGACGAGGCATGTTGTAGGAGAGGGGGCGTTGGGGGGGGGGGGCCCCCCCC
>JAPPKT010000207.1 GCA_028819675.1 Caldilineaceae bacterium
GTCAGGGCATCCTTTACAGTGAGATCTTATCCCAGAGAATTCCGGTTGGTCAATGGGTTTCCTGTGCAGAATTCGTCCTGGAATGGGTGCGTTTCGTTGGGCGATCGCTGATCAGTTACTCTGGTGCGCGGCCCGATTTCAGGCCGGAAATTCCCCCGAAATCGGTGCGAAATATGTTCTGGGCAATATACGTACGATCCGTCTACGTAATGCAGGCTACGCTGTGTGCGGTGCGCAGCGACCTGATACGCCTCATAAGACCTGAAAGCAGTACGGTGCTCAAGGCAGTTCATTTTGGCTGCTGGCCCGGCCGCCGCTGACTGCGAGGTCCCCCTGAGCCCAGGGGGGAAAGCCTCGCCGCAGGCGGCTGCCTGGCCCCAACTCCTGGGTCCACGTAACGCGGTGCATCAGCACCTGCATCTTCCATCCGCGACCCGCTGAAATCAGAGCAGTTATGCGGCGGCGTGTGACTGCGGTTGCGCCGCGGAAGCATCCTCCCCATTTCCTCTGCTTCATCTCCAGAATATCTCCAGATTTCAACTGTACACTGTAAAGAGTCAGGACGCCGGCTGCACATCAGCCGGTCGACCTGCCGGATGTGCAGCCAGCTGTGTACGCGTTCAGGAGATGAAGATATGGCCGATTCTTCAACGTTGATCGACATGCAAGACATATCGAAGATCTATCAGATGGGGGAGACGAAGGTCCATGCTCTGAACGGCGTTTCGCTCTCAATCGAAGAGGGGGAGTACGTGGCGATCGTCGGTACAAGCGGTTCGGGCAAGAGTACGCTGATGAACATCATCGGTCTCCTGGACAGCCCCACTGAGGGTGTCTTTGCGGTTCGCGGCCAGCGGGCAAGCGGCCTGACCGGCAGACAGATGGCCGATCTGCGCAACAGGGAGATCGGATTCGTATTCCAGCAGTTCAACCTGCTGGCGCGTACACCCGCCTGGCGGCAGGTAGAGCTACCGCTTTTCTACGCAAATGTCGGGCGCAGCGCCTCTCGCCAGCGGGCGCTGGAGGCGCTGGCGCAGGTGGACCTGGCCGAACGCGCAGACCACAAGCCGGACGAGCTTTCCGGCGGCCAGCAGCAGAGGGTGGCCATCGCGCGTGCGCTCGTCAACCGGCCCAGCCTGCTGCTGGCGGATGAGCCGACCGGAGCGCTCGACACGCGAACCGGGGAAGAGGTGATGGCGCTCTTTGAGAAGCTGCACGAGGAAGGATTGACGCTTGTCATCATTACGCACGACCAGGAGGTCGCTGAACGGGCCCGTCGCGTGATTACAATGCGAGACGGGGTTATCGTTTCCGATTCAGACAGGGCGGCTGCCGCTGCAAAGGGTGTTCGCAACGGGCTGAGCGAGGCACCGCTCTCACCGCTGGCGTGGCCTGCCACGATAGAGCCAGTCGAGGAAAGGATTTATGAAGCTGTTTAGATATTTTCCGGTTGCAGTCGATAGCATCGCCGCCAACAAGATGCGGGCCAGTCTGACGATGCTGGGAGTCATTATCGGCGTGGCCGCCGTGCTTACAGCTCTGGGTATCGGACGCGGCGCGTCGGAGAATATCCTGGGGGAAGTTGCCAGCCAGGGTACGACACGCCTGACGATCAACCCCGAATCGGCGAACGATGGAGATGGCAGTCCTGTACAGCCGCTGACCATGGGGGATGTGACCGCGCTTGCCAATCTTGCCTTTCACCCTGATGTAAGACAGGTCGTGCCGCAATATGGAAAGAACACCCGACTGGTCGCCGGCAACGAAAACACGGAAGTCCGCGTGACAGGAACGACTGCCGCCTATGCCGATGTCCACCGCTTGGAGGTGGCCGAGGGCCGCTTCCTGTCGGAAGACGAGATCACGCAGATGAGCAGTGTAATCGTCATAGGGACAACTGTGGCGAAGGATCTTTTCGGGCGCACACAGGTAGTAGGAGAGAGCGTGCGCATCGAGGGCGAACCGTACACTGTCGTGGGCGTACTGGCAGAAAGCGGCAACGCAGGTTTTGGCAGCAGTGATGAAAGTGGGTTCATCCCGATCGGCGCGGCACACGGACGGGTCTTCAACGTCTCCCGCTATCGGGGCGAATATGTAGTTACTTCGATTTCCGCCGATGCAGCGAGTGAGGAACGAGTCGAAGCGGCCGAGCGGCAGATCGAACAGACTTTGCGTCTGCGCCACGGTCTTGGCGCGGACGACGACAGCGACTTCAGCATCAGCACGCAGGCCAGCCTGCTGGACACGCTCAACAGCATCACCAGTACACTTACGCTGATGCTGAGCAGTATCGCCGCCATCAGCCTGCTGGTGGGCGGTATCGGCATCATGAACATCATGCTTGTATCGGTAACGGAACGCACCAAGGAGATCGGCCTGCGCAAGGCACTGGGCGCGCACACCAGCGACGTGCTGCTGCAGTTTCTGGTGGAGTCGCTGGTGCTGACGTTACTGGGAGGACTGATTGGAATCACCATCAGCTACGGCGCGGCCCTGCTGGTGCCGAGAGTCCCCAACTTCCCTGTCAACATTCTGATTGGGACCGACGCACTGATGATGGCTTTGGGTGTAAGTGCCGGTTGCGGGGTGATCTTCGGGCTGTATCCGGCGGTGCGGGCGATCCGGTTGGACCCGATCGAGGCGTTGCGATATGAGTGATGGCTGTGTCGGGGGAGAAGGTCAGGGGACGCCTCCTGAGATTGCAGAATGGAAACAGGGTCGCATCTCTGGCGGCCATGCACCGGGTTCAGAGTGTTTCGAAAAGAATGGCAGACGACCACATCAATTAGATGGAGCATTAATATGAACAGGAAAAGCATCTCTCTCTTATTGAGCGCCATAGTGGTTGGCATTGTACTCGGCGCCGGCTACGCACTTTTCTTCGGCCCGGTTGCGCCAAATCAGGCGGCGGCCAGGACAGAGTCGGCAGCCGGGATAGAGTTGGCGGCGCGGACGCAGCCGGCAGCCAGCCTCGAAACCACGCTCATCCGCCCGGCGGATACGGCCGTAGACAAGGTCACAGCGGCCGGCAATATCGAGCTTGTGGATACAGAGAAGGTGGTAGCTCAGCTCAATGGTTACGTAGAAGAGGTATTGGTCGAAGTTGGCGACGTGGTCAGCAGCGGCGATCTGCTGGTGGCGCTGGAGCGGGGCGAACTGCGTCGCGCGGTGGACCAGGCGCGCATCAATCTGACATCGGCCGAACTGCAGCTTGAAAACCTGCTGGCCTCCGCCGCCGCGGCCGAGATCGCCGCGGCGGAAGCGGACCTGAAGTCGGCCCAGGAAAATCTGGCCGAAGTGCAGGACGGCGCCAGCGAAGGGGCGCTGGCTGCCGCGCGAAGCAGCGCCTCCTCTGCCTGGGCCAGATACAACGACCTGTTGGATGGGGCCGGCGAGAATGAACGGATCCAACTGGCGGCAGCGGTGGAAAACGCGCACGTAGCCGTGCAGGAGGCCCAGACCGAATATGACAAGATCGCCTGGCGCGAGGATGTGGGTATGACGCGGCAGTCGGCGCAACTGCAGCAGGCGACGATCTCCTACGAGTCGGCGCTGGCGGCCTATGAGGAGGCGGTTGCACCGGCCTCGCAGGCGGATTTGCAGTCGGCGCTAAGCCAGGCCCAGACGGCACAGCAGCAGCTGGATGATCTGTTGGCCGGACCGACGGCCGTGAACATTGCGGCAGCTGAAGCGCAGGTCGCCGCGGCCCAGTCCAGACTGGACACGCTGGTGCGCGGCGCGGATGAAACGGATATCGAACTGGCGCGGTTGTCGATCGAGCAGGCGCAACTGACCCTGCTGGAGGCAAAGCTGGATCTGATCAGAGTGGAGCTGGTCGCTCCGGCTGCGGGGACCGTCCTGCGGGTCAATGTAGATGAAAGCGACCGCATTTCGGCGGGAACCGTCGCCATCACGATCGCAGACCTGAGCCAGTTGCAGTTGACGATCGACGTTGCGGAGGTCGATATTCCCAAGATCAGCGTCGGCCAGCTGGCGGACATCACGCTCGATGCCTTCCCCGAAAGCGTGTTTGCCGGGATGATCAGCGCCATCGAGCCGTCGAGCAGCGCCCAGGAGGGGGTGATCAGTTACCCGGTGACGGTGCGGCTGATCGATGAAGCCCTGACGGGGGTGCGGCCGGGCATGACGGCTGTTGCCACCCTGCGCAGCGAAACGGCGGACGCCCGCTGGCTGGTGCC
Source organism: Caldilineaceae bacterium (assembly GCA_028819675.1). The sequence continues at coordinate 4,200 of JAPPKT010000207.1, forward strand.
AACAGCTGCTATTCGGGAAAACAACGGAGAGACGGTCGTGATAAAGAGAAAAGGCGAAGAGGTGCTCCCGGTCGTTGTGGTGGTGGAAGGCGTTCAGGGCGAATGGACCGTTGTTCGTTCAACACATTTGCAGAACGGCGATGAAGTGATCGGAGCCACAACATTCATCAAGCAGGAAGACGAAGACGGTTGGGTTCCCTTTTCCGGACGGCCTCCCGCCTTACGGGGTGCTCGCGGCGGCGGCACTCCCTGATGGGAAAGCGAGCCTCAGCCCGGACGTTGTACAGGCTGCAGAAGGAGATCGTGCTGGATATTCCAGGGCTTAGCTCCTGGAATATCGGGGCCGTACAGAGGCGAAGGAACGCGGCCCCATACCTGTGGGGCAACTTGCCCATGCAGGAGGAACCAGTTATAACGGGCCTATGCCGGAAGAGCGCATACTGATTGTTGACGACGACCGCGAGATCGTACGTCTGCTGCGGAGCTATCTGGAGCGGGAGCGGTACGCGGTGTCCGTCGCCTATGACGGCGAGAGCGCGCTGCATGCGTTGCGGCGGGAGCTGCCGCAGTTGATGCTGCTGGATCTGATGCTGCCGGACAAGGACGGCTGGGAGGTCACACGTACGGTCCGCGGCGACGAGAAGTTGGCGAACATGCTGATCATCATGCTGACGGCGCGGGTCGAAGATGCGGACAAGATCATCGGTTTGGAGCTGGGTGCGGACGATTATGTCACGAAGCCGTTCAATCCGCGCGAGGTTGTAGCGCGGGTGCGGGCGCTGCTGCGGCGCAGCCAGCGGGGCCCGGTGCGAGCGACGAAGTTGGTTGTTGGGGATCTGCAGATGGACGTTGAGCGCCGCGACGTGCAGGTGCGGGACACGGCGGTGGAACTGACGCCTACGGAGTTCAGTCTGCTGCAGACGCTGATGGAAAGCCCCGGCTATGTCTTCACACGCACGGAGTTGATGGATAGGGCACTGGGGTACGACTACAGCGGCGCCGATCGGATGCTGGATAGCCACATCAGGAACCTGCGCCGCAAGATCGAGGCAGATCCGCGCAAGCCGCAGCTTGTGCAGACGGTCTACGGCGTTGGCTACCGGCTGGCTGGAGAGCGGGAATGAACCGGCTATGGGTGCGGTTGAGCCTGGCATTCGCGGCGATCATTATCATCAGCTTCGGTACCATCTCGTACACGGCGCGGCGGTACTTCGACGAAAGCAATCTTCGTTCGTTGGGTCTTTCTTCTTTTTCCAGGCCTGATGGCCTAATTGATCTGTTAGAGGAACATTATGCCGGCCGCGAGAGTTGGCAGGGCGTCTCTCAACTGCTGGAAGGCGCCGATTCCGCGCTCTTTTTCAACGCCGCCAACAGGACAGTTCTCGTACTGACCGACCCTGAGGGCCGTGTTCTCTACCCAACCGCGGGCATAGACAGGCCAGACCGCCTGGAGGCGTCCCAGTTGGAAGAGGCTCTACCCATCAGCGTGGAAGGACATACTGTCGGCTTCCTCGATCTGCTCCTTTGGGAAGGGCCGCGTCAGCGTCTATTGCGTCTTGCAACGCCGGATGATGTTCCGCCAAGTTTTGCGGAACATGTCAGGGATTATTTGCTGCAGATTCTTCTCCTTGGCGCCGTACTGGCGATCGTCTTCGGCGTGCTGGTCAGTCGTTGGCTCTCCGCGCCTCTCACCCGTCTGGTAAACGGGACGCAGGCCATTGCCAGGCGTGATCTCAGTTTTCGGATGAGCGAACAGGGAAGTGCTGAAATGCGCGAGGTGTCGAATTCCTTCAACAGGATGGCTGCCGCATTGGAAGACGCGGAGACGCTGCGGCGCAGCATGTTGAACGACATAGCCCATGAGCTTCGTACGCCCCTCACGGTTCTGGAAGGCAATCTGCGGGCCATTCTGGACGATGTCTACCCTCTCGACAAAGCGGAAATCGCCCGTCTGTATGACCAGACCCGCCATTTGCACCAGCTGGTGGACGATCTGCGGTTGTTGGCGCAGGCGGAGGCGCGCCAATTGCCGTTGCAGCGCCGTCCCAGTGATCTGATAGTGCAATTGGAAGAGACGGCGGAGCTTTTTTCTCCGCTGGCGGAAGAAAAGAGTGTCACTCTGGATACCAGTTTGCCGGCATCGGTCGTTTTTGCAGCCGTTGACCGCATGCGGTTCGCCCAAATTTTGCATAATCTTCTGGCAAACGCATTGCAACACACACCGGCCGGTGGGGTCATCACGCTGTCATTGCGGGCGGAAGAAGAGACGGCCGCGATCTCCGTGGCCGATAGCGGTGAGGGCATCGGATCCGAAGACATTTCACGTGTATTTGACCGCTTTTACCGGGTCGACAGAAATCGAACTCGTGACACCGGCGGCGTTGGGCTGGGGCTGGCGATCGCGCAGGCGCTCGTCGAGGCCCATGACGGTGAGATTGACGTAGCCAGCGCCGGCGTGGGGCAGGGCAGCACATTTACGATTCAGTTACCGCTGGTGCGGGGAGAGGGTCTTCAGAATCCTGCACCTGCACACAGTGAAGCAGGCCCCGAAAGCCGGGCCACGAGCCAAGGTATATGATATAGCCGCTCCCCCAGCCCGCTCGTCCCGGCCACCCCTGAAGAAAGTCCTCATGTACATAGTCCACTCTCTTGTCCTGACGACGGCAGACGTCTCTGGGTAACGCGCCGCGCAGGAGGGTGCATCCCAGATTTGGGGTGGGAACAGTCTGGCGGGAAATCAGTGCCAGCACCGGCTGGCGTTGTTTACCGTCTTGGTGCGAGACGCAGCGCGGGCGCGAGGCCTGGCCGTACGGTGGAATCCGTCAGTTGGGGAGGGTGCGAGGGCAGGCACAGGGGCGGCACCTGCGGGGATCTGATGGGACTAGGGGGACGTGGTCTGGCCAGGCACCTTCGATTTGGCACTGTCACCAATGTAGACACCAGGTTCGGCGAGGCATGTTGTAGGAGA
>JAPPKT010000598.1 GCA_028819675.1 Caldilineaceae bacterium
AGATGGGCGTCGTCATGGCCGACCTGGGCGGCGGCACCACCGACCTGGCCCTATTTCGCGGTAACGGGCTCTGGCACACCGAAGTGCTCGACGTGGGCGGCAGCCACATGACCAACGACGTTGCTATCGGGCTGCGCGCACCCTTTGAAGTGGCCGAGGAGCTGAAACTGCGCTACGGCCATCTGCAACCGGAACGGATCGCCGAAGACGAACAGGTCTGGGCGACCGTCTTCGGCGACAAACCGGAACGCACCTTCAGCCGCCGCTTTATCAGTCAGATCCTACAGGCGCGCGCCGAGGAGACCGCCGAACTCATCCAGAGCCGGATCGCCAGGAGCAGCTACGGCAACATGGTGCCGGCAGGGCTCGTCCTCACCGGTGGCGCCAGCCAGCTCCCCGGCGCAGTCGACCTGTTCCGCAGAATTCTGCGCATGCCGGTGCGGATCGGCAGTCCCGTCGACCATCCCGCCGTGCATGGGTTGAGCAGAGAGCTGCAATCTCCCGCCTTCGCCACCGCGGCCGGCCTCCTGCTTTGGGCGCTCTACGAAGACGCGCGTGCGATCCACTACCCCATGCAGAGAATGATACCGGAAAACGGCCAGATCCTGGACCGGGTCGGCGGCTGGCTCAAGAGCTTGTTGCCGGACTGAGGCAACGCCTCCTTCCGGACGCCCGGGACACCATAAATTCAAGAGACAGACGGGTCAGGCGGCACGCTCGACCCCTATGTGACTGCCGTGTGATCGACTGCAAAGCCGTTGAAATTCCCGTCCCCCACTGCGTCTCAAAGAGCGTTCGGGCGCAGTCTGATGGCGTCGTAGATAGATCGTAGGTAGATAGCCTAGAATTGCTTGAAAGGGGTTGGGCCGGCTCCCATACCCGCACGCAGAAAGTGTTCCTGCAACAACGACGGTGTAAAATCGTCTTCCGGCCAGTCGTTTCCCGTCTTCTCCGGGCCCGGCGCTGGGCAGAGGCTATTTCGTAGATGGATCGTAGGCATATAGTCCAGAATTGGCCCCAATTCAGTCTCAAACTAGCCCGGCAACAGCTTGTCATGGCATCTTGCCGGACTCCAGAGTATTCCGCCCCCTATCCGCCTGAAATATGGACCCATCCGAGCCTTTTTGCGGGAACTTCCCTAATTCAGTGACTTTGCAATCGATTTCAGGTGTAGTACGATGAGACAATTCTGACACAGCGGTGAGAACGGAGCTTTTGGTCCCGCCAGGGAAAGTGCAAATTCCAAAAGCGGCCCTGACAATGTCTGCCAGCGGTTAAAGGAGATCAATCTATGACGAGACGGAGTAGCGCCTCACAATTTGTAGACAACTTTGCCCAGATAAAGGTTGTCGGCGTTGGTGGTGGCGGACAGAACGCGGTCAACCGCATGATCGAGGCAGACGTTCAAGGCGTGGAGTTTATTGCCGTCAATACCGATGCACAGGCCTTGATGCTCTCCAACGCGCCGCAGCGTCTGCGGATTGGAGACAAATTGACCAGAGGTCTGGGGTCGGGCGGAAAGCCGGAAATCGGCCTGCGGGCGGCCGAGGAGAGTAGGGAAGAGATCGAGCAGTTGTTTGAAGGCGCGGATATGGTTTTCGTGACCGCCGGTCTGGGCGGCGGTACGGGTTCCGGCGCGGCTCCGGTCATCTCCTCCATCGCACGCGAATCGGGCGCGCTGACCATCGGCGTCGTCACCAAGCCGTTCACCTTCGAAGGCACGCAGCGCCGCCGAATCGCCGAAAGCACGATGGGCCGCTTGCGAGAATCTGTCGATACGCTGATAACCGTCCCCAACGACCGGCTCCTGCATATCCTCGATAAAACGACCGCCATCCGTGAATCATTCATCGTCGCCGACGACGTGCTGCGGCAGGGTATTCAGGGCATCAGTGAACTGATTACCGTGCCCGGTCTGATCAACCTGGACTTCGCCGACGTGCGGTCCATCATGCTCGACGGCGGCGCCGCCCTGATGTCTATCGGCCGTGCCAGCGGTGAAAACCGCGCCCAGGAGGCCGCCCAGCAGGCGATTCACAGTTCGTTGCTGGATGTGTCGATCGAGGGTGCCCAGGGTATTCTCTTCAATGTCAAGGGCGGCGACGACCTGAGCCTGTTCGAGGTGAATGAGGCCGCTGAAATGATCCGGGCCAACGCCCATCCTGAAGCGAATATCATCTTCGGCGCCGTCATCGACGAAAGTATGAAGGACGAGCTCCACATGACCGTCATCGCCACCGGCTTTGACAAAGACCGGCGTCCGGAACAGCCACCCGCTTCGACCCGGCAGCCTGCCACGGGCAGTATCCGCCAGCCCGGCTTGAATCAACCCCAGCCGAGCCAACCCGCCCAGCCGCAGCAGCCGAAGCCCAAGGAGCCAATCGACTTCCCCGTCCGCTCCTTCGACCGCGAAGACCTCGACATTCCAGCATTTCTACGCCGCGCCAAGAACAACAACGGCCAGTAGCGCCCCATAGCAAAGAATACATACAAAAGGATATCCAGAGAGCCCGGCGATGCCGCGGCTCTCTTTTTTGTCGCGCCCGCGGGTAAGACTGCACGGTCGAACTGCCCCCGCCGGTCCCCTCTTAAGGCTCCATTCGCTGCAGCAGGACCCCGTCTATCAGTACGCGAAATAACTTCTGTCTACCGCATTTTCCTTTTGCGAGTCGGCCCCGAATGTGTTATATCTATGCCGACGTCCCGAAATAGGCTTGCAAGCAACTTTGTACTACATATTGTGCCTCCCATCGTTGTATGATACAGTATGTAGACTGATCCCCGAACGAAAAACGGGCTTGCAAAGTTGTCGAAGGGCGCCGAACTGAACCCGTCTGAACCGGAACCAAGTAGGGGAACCGCGCTCCCAACACCAGCTGCGCCGCCTGAGCGGGAGACGGATTATGCAGTGTCCCCATTGTGGACATGGCAAACACAAGGTAATCGATACCCGCGATAGAGGAGAGACGGTCCGCCGCCGCCGTCAATGTTTGGATTGCGAGCAGCGCTTCACCACTTATGAGCATGTCGCCCCCAGCCTGCTCGTCTCCAAACGGGACGGCCACCGTGAACCGTTCGACTCCCAGAAGCTGCTTGCCGGCATCCGTATCGCCTCGGTCAAACGGCCCGTCAGCAGCGAGCGTATGCAGAGTATTGTCAAATACGTCGAAGATCGAATCCAGCGCTTAGGCCGTGCGGAGGTCACAAGCGAAATGATCGGCAATCTTGTGCTGGACCAACTGGCCGACGTCGATCAGGTGGCCTACATACGATTCGCAAGCGTCTACCTGGACTTTGGCGATCTGAGTGAAATCCGATCCGAAGTTGATCGGCTAATGGGACGCAGCGACCAGGAAGGTGACACAAACGGACGGCCATAGGCGCAAAACCGACCGGCAGCAGAGACCGTAATTGATCTATTAGACCTTTTGTTCTATTATTGAACTTATTGCTGCTTCCTGTCGTCCTACTGCTCACTAGCACGAATTCATTCCCGCTTATCATCTTTTTCTAAGGAGTATCCCCATGTCCGCCCTCGAATCCACCGTCACCCGTAATGGCGCCAGAACACAGGAGGCCTTCACCACCTTCGAAGTCGTAAAGGGCGAGAGGCAAAGAGTTTCCGGGCCGGCGTATGTGGACGACGGCGCAATCCAGTTGAGCGAAAACAGCTTGAAAGTCCTGGAACGCCGCTATCTGCGTCGGGATATCGATGGAAAGCTCCTGGAGACGCCCGCCGGCATGTTCTATCGCGTCGCCAGACACATTGCCGGGGTGGAAGAGGAGCACAGTGGCGACGTCGAAGCAACCACTAGAATCTTCTACGACCTCCTCACCGATCTGCGCTTCTTCCCCAACAGCCCCACCTTCACAGGCGCGGGCACGCCTCTGGGTCAGCTGGCCGCCTGCTTCGTGCTGCCCATCGAAGACGATATGGGCCGCGCCAGCGACGGCATCTTCAGCACGCTCCGCGTCGCGGCGCTCATTCAGCAGACCGGCGGCGGCAACGGCTTCAGCTTCAGCCGCCTGCGTCCGCAAAAGGATATCGTCCACACATCGGCCGGTCGCGCAACCGGCCCGGTCGGCTTCCTGCGCGTCTATGATCAGGCCTTCGGCGAAATCGCCCAGGGCGGGACCCGCCGCGGCGCCAATATGGGTGTCCTGCGTGTCGATCACCCCGACATCGAAGAGTTCATCCGCTGCAAGGCCGAAGAGGGCACGATCACCAACTTCAACATCTCCGTCGCCATCACCGACGAGTTCATGCAGGCCGTGAAGGAAGACGGCGATTTCGACCTGCGCAACCCCCGCGACGGCTCCGTATCCAGGACCGTCAGGGCGCGCGACCTCTTCGCCACCATCATCAAGTACGCCCATCATAACGGCGAACCCGGCGCGCTCTTCATCGACGCCGCCAACCGCAGTAACCCCGTCCCGCACCTCTACGATCTCGAAGCCACTAACCCCTGCGGTGAACAGTGGCTCGGCCCCTACGAGAACTGCTGCCTGGGTTCGATCAACCTCAGCACGCACGTCACAACCGACAGCGCCGGCACCGCCGCGGTCGACTGGGACGGCCTGCGCAAGACGGTCCGCGAAAGCACCCACTTCCTTGACAACGTGGTCAGCGCCAACACCTACCTTCCTGCCGTGCCGGTCGTGAAAGAGGCTGCCCTCAAGGCGCGTCGCATCGGGCTCGGCATCATGGGACTCGGCGACCTGATGTACAAAATGGGCATCCGCTACGGCAGCGAAGAGGGCCAGGAGTTCGCCGCCCAGGTCATGGAGTTCGTCCGCTTCCACTGCATGCAGATGAGCATCGACCTGGCCGCAGAACGCCAGCCTTTCCTCGCATTCGCCGGCAGCATCTACGACGCCGACCAGCTCGGCGGGATGCGCTGGTCGCCGCCGAGGCCGCTCGCCCCCTATCGCCGCAATTGGGGCCGGCCCGCGCTCAACTGGGAGAAGGTCGTCGAAGGCATCCGTCGCCATGGGATCCGCAATGCCGCCCAGACCACGGTAGCGCCAACCGGCACCATCGCCACGGTCAGCGGCTGTGAGGGCTACGGCTGTGAACCGGTCTTCGCACTGGGCTATATCCGCCACTTCAAGGACGGCGATGACGATGTCGAGTTGCCCTACACCAGCCCCCTCTTCGAGGAAGCGCTCGAACGGCTGGACCTCACTGACGAGCAGGCCGACGCAATCCGGCGCCGGGTGGCGGAGACGGGCTCCTGCCAGGAGGTCGAAGAGCTGCCCCAGGAATTCCGCAACACCTATGTCGTCAGCAGCGACATCACCGCCGAGCAGCACGTAAAGACGCAGGCCGCCATCCAGGCCTTTATCGATAACAGCATCAGCAAGACCTGCAACTTCCCTGAGGGCGCAACCGAGGAGGACGTGGCGCAGGCCTATATGCAGGCGTGGGAGTTGGGCTGCAAGGGGCTCACCGTCTATGTCACCGGCAGCCGCCAGGAAGTCGTATTGGAGACGAAGGCGGTCAAGGACAGGAAGGGAGAGCTTCCTGAACAGCTGCACAGCGTTCCGTCAACCAACGGCGCCCAACCGATTTCAGCGCTTTCACAGGACGAGTATCCTGCCGTCTTCACCAAGCGGCCGCGCCCCTATCTGCTCCAGGGCAGCAGCTATCGCAAGGAGACGCCTCTGGGTACCGCCTACATCACGGTCAACAGCGACGAGAACCACGAGCCGTTCGAGGTCTTCCTCAACATCGGCAAGGCCGGCAGCGATGTCACCGCGGTCAGCGAATCGATCGGCCGCCTGATCAGCTTGGCGCTGCGCATGCCCTCTGCCCTGCCACCCTCCGAACGGCTGCGCTGGGTAATCGACGAGATGGCCGGCATCGGCGGCGGACGCCCGCTTGGCTTCGGTGTCGGGCGTGTGCGCAGCCTGCCGGACGGCGTCGCCCAGGTCCTTTCCGACCACCTCAGCGAGCTGCCCGAAAACAAAGAGGCCGTGGCCGGCGAGCAGCTGGCGCTGCCCATCGGCGACCTCTGCCCGGACTGCGGCGAAGCAGCATTCCTCAATGTCGAAGGCTGCCGCAAATGTCATGTCTGCGGCTACAGCGAATGTTGACCCCTGCAGCGGCTCGCGGCCTGTAACGCCGCGAGCCGTTCACTTCTTCCGCGCGATGAAGATCAGCCGCTCGCTGTCGGATCGATAGGGGCTGCCGTCGAAGTCGCCATACAGTTCATCCACCGCAAACCCTGCCTGTTCCAGGAGCATAGCGCCCTCGTCGGGCCACCAGAAGCGCAGCGGAAAGGACAGCCGCGTCTGCGCGTTGTGCCCGTCAGGAAACACCTCCTCGTAGACGAAGACCGTCTCCTGCAGTTGCCGGGCCGCGTCCACGTAACGGGTCGACCATTTCAACACCGTCGCGCCGCTTTCCCCGTCCTCCCACCAGTCCGCCAGCTCCTGCATCCCCGCTATCGCCTCCAGATAGATTACGTCCGGGTTGAACAGATCGATCAGCAGCAGACCGCCCGCGCGCAGATGGCGCTGCGCGCACTGCAGTGCCTTCAACTGCCCGGCCTGCGTCGTCACGTGCATCAGCGTATTGCTGACCACGAAGGCGAAGTCAATCTCCCTCTCCGCCAGCTCGAAACGGGTCATGTCCGCCTGCACCAGCCTGACCGTCCGCGAGCCGTCTGCCGCTGTTTCGGACGCATAGCCGTGCTTCGCCAGCTTGCGGCGGGCGATTGCCAGCAGCGCCGCGCTCGTGTCGACTCCAATAACATGACAGCCGTCCTCCACCAGGGGAAGCAGCACGCGGCCTGTGCCGCAGCCAAGCTCCAGCACAACGCGGCCGGCCGCGCGCGCCGTCTTCAGGATGAGCGGAATGTCATCTCTGTAGTCGCGGTAGTCGCCGTCGTAGAAACGGGCAAATCCATCGAAATCCATGCGGTCGCGTGACAGGCTCGGTTGGTGGACAGGTACACTGTGATTTCCCGATATCGGGAGAGCCCCAATTTCGGTACTTTTCAGAGAGGCTGACTGCGGGTCCCAGCGTAATTCCTCTATGGTTGCCGGAAATGTAACCCCGTTCAGGGATGTACAACAACTGTTCACCGGGTTTGCATTCTGCCAGAATTCAGCTATAATCGTATCAGATCGAGAGCCGACCTGACGATCCGGGTCGGCGT
>JAPPKT010000262.1 GCA_028819675.1 Caldilineaceae bacterium
GGTCGGGCCTATTCGGCCCTCCCTTGTGGGGGGGCTCCGCCCCCGCAACGCCCCCGGCCAACAACACGCCTCGCCGACCTGGTGTCGATATTGGTAACAGGTCCCTAATTGAAAGAAATTCGCCCAACCAAGTCCCTCCTGTCCTACCAAATCCCCGTAGGGGCACCCCTCTGTGGGTTCCCAGGCCCGCGTCGCCCTCAAATGCGCCAACCAGCCATACCCCCCGGTAGGGGCAGGCCTTGTGCCTGCCCTATGCCTTCCTCAAAGCACGTAAAAAATTCCAGCCTCCCCTGCCATAAATCTCCCCTGCCAAACTGTGACCACCCCAGAACGGGACCGCACCCCGAAATTCCAGGGCAAATGCATCCAAATCAGTGATATAATGGCACAGTGCTGAAATGCGAAAACTAATGCCGGGTCAATGTCACCGTCTATCCAGACTCCCGCTGGCAGGAAATCTGCAGGCGAAGAAGGGCCCCTGAAAGACGGTAGACCTCCGAAATTGTGTTTACCTTTAACCTGGTAAAGACAGCGAGGAAACGTGATCGAAGTCAAGCGCAAAAGACCAAAACAAGGAAATCCGCCCGCTCTGACCCGACTCCGGAATCGGAAAAACCGATGCAAAAGCGTTACGACAACAAGAGCCGGAAAGAAAATTCACCCGCTCTTACCCGACTTTTCCGCCATTTCCGCTATTTCCGCCATATTCCCGCCAAAACACGACCCGCCATGTAAAGGTTCGTACAACTCTCGCAGACGCTGGAATGAGACCCCCGTCGCCAGCCAGGCCTTTATCACAGCCCATCGCCTGAATCACGTAAATAACAGTTCAGACAAGCCGCAAACACTCGTAAACGCTCATAAACTCTCGTCCAACACTCATACGGCACAACCTGCTACGGCAAGGCCTCGTCACATCCCATCAGGCAAAGCCCATGAACGGCAGTTCAGACATCATGCAAACACTCGTGAACGCTCATGAACTCTCGTCCAACGCTCATACGACACAACCTGCTACGGCAAGGCCCTGTCACATCCCATCAGGCAAAGCCCATGAACGGCAGTGCAGACTTCACGCAAACACTCGTAAACGCTCATAAACGCTCATAAACTCTCGTCCTACACACACACGAGAAAGCCAGTGACCCACCGTCAAGACAAACGGTCCACGATGAATGAAATGCGCGCATCAGCACCCAAGGCTTTCATGCACAGCACAACTTGACCATTTTGCTCCGCACGGCTCTCAACCTCTTACGCAGACAGAAGAGCGCCCAAACCGGCATCTCTGCCAAGCGTTACCGAACCGGTTGCAAAACTGACTATCTCTGGAATGTTCAATCCCAATGAGACGCGATTGCCCTGCCCGTTATTCCCTCACGGTTGCCAAGCGAAGATGACTACTGTAAACTGAAAGTTCATAGTGGAAGGAAGAAAGATGCGGCTGAAGGACAAAGTCGCCATCGTTACCGGAGCCGGCCGCGGGCTCGGCCGTACGATAGCCAAACATTTTGTTGAAGAAGGGGCATCAGTTGTCATCGCCGAACAGGACACGGAGTCTGGGCGGCGTGTCCACGCCGAGTTGCAAAGTGCCCGCGCTCCCTCCATCTTTGTCAAAACCGATGTCTCCAGCCGCCCCGACGTAGAACGATTGGTTGACGAGACGGTGCGGCGTTTTGGCCGTATTGACATCCTCGTCAATAATGCCGCTGTCCTCGGCGAAAACGGCCATTTCCTCGAAATATCCCAGTCCGTCTGGGATCATGTGCTCAGCGTCAATCAGACTGCCGTCTTTATCTGTTCACAGCTGGTGGGCCGTGTCATGGCCAAGGCCGGCAGGGGAAATATCATCAACATCTCCTCCATAAACGGCACCGTCCCTCTGCCCCGCTGCGCAGCCTATGTTTCTGCCAAGAGCGCGGTTGAGTCCTTGACACGCATTGCAGCCACCGACCTGGCTCCTTACAATATCCGCGTCAACACCATCGCCCCCGGCCCCATTGAGAACCGCCCGCCGCACCTGACTTCACCGCGCCCGACCGAAGATACCCTGCTTGGCCGCAACGGCCTGCCCCACGAAATCGCGACCGCAGCCGTCTTTTTGGCCTCTGAAGAGTCCAGTTTCATCACCGGGGAGCGCATAGCCGTCGATGGCGGCATGTTGGTCAACGGCTATCGAATCTACGACGTCGAGCGCCCTGCATAGCGCACTCTGCCTGCGCTACGTCGAGAGCAAGCACCGGCTCTTGGCAGAAAAAGTTGGAAAGACGAGGAGAAACGAGAGTAATTGCGTAGCGATAATCCGAGTTGTCTGTCTGTGAAATTGCGCCGCCTGATAACTTCCCTGCTCATTCCACTCGCCCTCCTGTCCGCCTGCTTCGGCCCGGACCTGCCCGGCGCACCCCAAATGCCCAAGCTCCCCTCGCCCCGTTCCCTGCCCGGCGTCGACGAACTGCTCGACCAGCTTCCCGGCTTCGATCTCGATCTCCTCAAAGAGCTCGAACTCCCGGACCTGAGCGATATCGCCGACCTGCCGCAGATGGTCGACCTCCCGACCGTCGACCTCGCAGAAAACGCCATCGCCTTCACCGGCCCGACCGAAATGCGCATCGAAATCGGCGATTTCATCCGCGGCACCGACATTCAGCTGACTGCCATCGCAGAAGGCCGCGCCCAATTCCTCTTCTCCGGCCTGCGCGCAGAGCGCATCGCAGGCGACTCTCTTGACTTCGACGGCCCCTGGCCGAACATTGGTGGCGTCGACTACCTGCTGAGACTGCGCGTCTATCGAGTGACCGAAGACTACGTTCGCGCCGCCGGCGTCCAACGCCTCCTGATCGAGGGCATCCAACCCATACATCAACCCGCCATGGTCCTGCAGGAGAATCCCCTCAAAATGACCTATACAGGCTCTGTCGCCCCGGGCGATCTCCTGAAAGGAACAACGTTCGGCTACGTCGGACAGGCGGAACAGGGCGCTGAAATCAGTGGAATCCCCGCAGGCGACTTCCCCTTTCGCAAGACCGGTGATAGTCTGCGATGGCAGGGCATGCTGCGGCCCGACTTGCCTGCACAGTTCGACCTGCGCATCGTCCATTTCGGCGAAAACTCAGTCCAGGTGGCTGGCATCGTCTCCATGCAACTTCCCGATTAGGTGCTCTGGGCAGTCAGCCGCAAGGCCGCACGGTGAACTTTACGCAGAAAGGATTTCTTCTCAACAGGAATCTATGACCTGAGGACCGCGATGAAGCAGAGAAAGTACGGCCGGCAACGAACAATCGGACCGCCGAGCTCCGGAGAAAGAAGCAATGGTTGAGGCCATAAGCAACACGGGTACGCTGAGTGTGATCCGGAGGTTCAGACCTCACGCCGACCTCCAGGGAATTCGCGCCGACTATTACAACCTTACCGACCTCCAGGGCCAGCCCCTGGCCGGACTCCTTGTGCTGATGGACCGCCGCGGACGGCCCGTGCGCGGCGAAATCCATATGAACAACAACACCGCTGACGCCCTATACGAGATCGCCCTGCGCCAGAGCCTCCGCCTCATCGAAGACCGCTATAAAAGTGACCGTCCCGTTCGTCTCTACCCTCTGCGGATGCAACTCAACAGTGACCCCCTCTCGGTTCAGCCCAGGGGCAGCGCCCCAACTCCCGCTATCGCACCGCCGCCCGCGTCGAGCAACCCCCTGCTTCTCGTCGGCGCCGTGCTCCTCGTTATCTCCGCGCTCTTCAGCGGCTGGTTCCTGAACGAATGGCTCACAGGCGACCTCGCCCGCACCGGAGCGCAAACTACGCTTTCCGCCGGGTCCTCCTCGGCCGCCGCCGGACAGAATGTCCTCATTGTCGAAACCAACGGTCTCCCTCCCAGTCGCAACGCAATCCCCATGAACGTCGGCGACCGTATCCGCCTCCTGCCCGAGTACAAAATCTCATTGCGCACCGAAGCCGGCGCGCAGGCTGGAGTCATCGTTACCCACCTGCAGGACGCCGATCCCATGACAATTCTCAACGGCCCCATCTGGCTCGAAGGCAACGCCGATACCATCGTCTGGTGGTATGTGCGCGTCGACAGCGGCGCCGAAGGCTGGGTACCGGCTAATACAAGTGAACTTACCCTGTTGGAACCTCTCGCCCAATAGGCGCCACAACTCTGGTATCCCCAAATATGTCCGAAAATGAACAAACGCAACCCAACGTGATCGTAGTCGTCGCCGATACCTTGCGCACAGCCTTTCTCGGCTGCTACGGCAACGACTGGATACACACGCCTTCAATCGACCGCTTTGCCCAACAAAGCGTCCGCTTTGCGCGTGCCCATCCCGAATGTCTCCCCACCATCCCCACCAGGCGCACCCTGCATAGCGGCCGCCGCGCCTTCCCCTTCAACGACTACCGACCGGTCCCGTGGGACAACGTCTACCTGCCCGGCTGGCAACCGATGAACGCCGAAGAAAGCACGATCGCCGAAACGTTGCAGCAGGCCGGCTACCACACCGGCTTCGTCGCCGACGTACCCCACTACTTCGTGCCGGGCATGAACTTTACCCGCGGCTTCCAGCAATGGGAATTCGTTCGCGGCCAGGCCGAAGACCGCTGGCACGCTGTCGCAGACGCCGACCCGGTACTCTTTGACCGCTACCGCGCCGGCGCCACCGACCGGATAGCCGCCCATCTGGTCAATGTTCGCCCTCAGCTTCCGGAAGAAGACTGGCCGACCGCCCGCACCTTCCAATGGGCCATCGACTTTCTGCGCGATAACCACCCGCCCGGCCGCAACCGGGACACCTCCCCCTTCTATCTCTACGTCGACAGCTTCACCCCGCACGAAACATGGGAAGCCCCCCTCCACTACTATGATCTCTACGGCACTCGTGCCCAGCGCGAACCGATCTGCCTCACAGCCGCCTACGGGCCCTTCGCCGATCAATACGACGACCGCATCCCCAGCATCCGCGCCAACTACGCCGGGCTCGTCACCATGGTCGATACCTGGTTCGGCCGCCTCCTCGAAACCGTCGACCAGCTGGAGCTGCGGGACAACACGCTGGTCTTCTTCTTCAGCGATCACGGCACCAACTTCGGCGAAAACCCGGACGGGATAATGGGAAAGCCCGCCGACTACATGTACCCCGGAACCATGAACATCCCGCTGCTCATGCGCCATCCCGCCGGCCTCGGAGCAGGCCAGAGCCGCGACGAATTTGTCTACACCTTGGACGTGCCCGCCACGATTCTCGCGGCCACCCGCCAGCAGTCAGCCGACCCCGTCGAAGGTCAGAATCTGCTGCCTCTGCTCGATGATGGGGGCGAATTCGCCCGCCGCGAGTACCTTACTTGCCGCTATGGCAACGCCGTCTGGTACCGCGATGACCGCAACTGGTTCTTCGACGCCGTCGACTGGCAATCGCCGTCCAACGGGCGGCAGCCAATCACGCGCCTGTTCGATCTCGAGTCCGACCCCGACTGCCGTGTGAACATCGCCGCCCACAGCCCCGAGCGTGTCGCTCTGGCCC
The DNA here is from genome assembly GCA_028819675.1 of Caldilineaceae bacterium. The sequence goes on from JAPPKT010000262.1 coordinate 5,517, forward strand.
GCGACCGAATCCTCGCCGACGCCGGCGGTCATCTCAACTATTATGAGCGTCACGATTCCACCGACGCTCTCGGACGACCGCTGTTTTCCAGCAGGTAGTTTACGATTCACCTGGGGTCGGTTATCGCTGGCTGCACCGCCCACCCGCCTCAGGCCACAGGAGTTTGCCCTATGCCCAAGATTGCTGCCGATCGACTCGAACGGATCGCAGGACGGCTCATGCAGGCCGCCGGCGCCTCCTCCGCTGAAGCCGCTACCATCGCCCGCCACCTGATCGCCGCCAATCTCGCCGGCCACGACTCACACGGTGTCATCCATGTCTCCGGCTACATCGCCTCAATCCAAAAGGGCCACGTGCAGCCCGGCGCCCCTTTCACCATCACACAGGAGAGCCGCGCCACAACCGTCGTAGACGGAAACTGGGGCTTTGGATTCACCGTTTCCGAGCGGGCCATGCAGCTGACCATCGACAAAGCCCGCCGCGAAAACGTCGCCGCCGCCACCGTCGTACGCCAGGGCCACGTCGGCCGCCTGACCGACTACCCCCTCATGGCTGCCGAAACCGGCATGATCGGGCTGATGACCGCCGACTCCGGCCGCGGCCCCAAGAGCGTTGCCCCGTTCGGCGGACGCGAACCCCGCCTCGGCACCAACCCAATCTGCATCGCCGTCCCTTCCAACCTCGACGGCCCCTTCTACATCGACATCGCAACCTCCGCCGTCGCCGGCGGCAAACTGGGCGTTGCCATCCAGCGCAATCAGGCAATACCCACCGGCTGGGTGATCGACAGCCAAGGCCGCGCCTCCACAGACCCCGCCGCCGCCCGCAACGGCGGCGCCATGCTGCCCCTCGGCGGTTCCGAAGGCCACAAAGGGTACGGCCTTTCTTCCATGGTCGAAATCCTTTCGGGACTGCTGACCGGCCTGGGGTTCGGGATCGAACCGACCGGCCGCCACAACGACGGCTGCTTCATGGCCGTCTTTCAAGTTGATGCCTTCCGTCCTTTGGAAGAATTCAAGCGGGAAGTAACCGAATTCGCCCAATACCTGACCGCAACACCGCCTGCCGAAGGGATCGAACGCGTCTACTACCCCGGCGAACTCGAATACTTGCGGACCCAAAAAGGCCGCGAGGATGGCATATATGTCGAAGAGAAGACCTGGCACAGGCTTGAAGAACTGGCCGGCGAACTTGGCGTCGACGAGGACTTCTCCTCTGATCAAAATGGCCGGTAACAAATTCCCCCTTGCCCTAAACCGCGATTTGGCCCGTGCAGACCTGGTCTTGGGGTCATCGGCGCTGACAGACCGCCCAGCCCGGCCCTTGCCCCTCCCCCAGCACCTGTAGGGGCACCCCTTGTGGGTGCCCTCGCCCTCGCACCCAAGTTGGGCTGCATGCATAGACCCGTAGGGGCACCCCTTGTGGGTGCCCTCGTACTTTGGGCTGCACGTGAATTGCAGCGCAATCGCATCAAAAACCGTGATATAATATCCCTGTGCCAAAATGCGAAAAGGTACTGCTGGGCGTACTGCCATGAAGCCATGACTCTCGCTAGCTGGGAATCTGAAGGCGAAGCAGAGCCCGTACAAGACTGTGAACTGCCCAGTACCCAACGAAAACAGCGAGGATTCGTG
>JAPPKT010000189.1 GCA_028819675.1 Caldilineaceae bacterium
GCGGCAGCGGGATATCGTGGAGCTGGCTCTGGACGATGTGTATTTCGGGTATGTGTTTCCCGGTTATCGGGCCGCCGTCGCCAAGGCTGAAGCAGAGGCTAGGCGAGCCGATGCGGAGGCTGCGGCTCGCCTAGCAGCGGAACAACGAGCAGAGCAGGAGGCTGCGGCGCTCCAAGCGGCAATTACGGCGCGCCGGGCGGCAAAACGTCGTTACGCAGCGGCGGTGCAACGAAGGGAAAAGGAAGCAGCCGCCCGCCGAGAATCTGAAGAGCGGTTACGAGAGATAAAGGCCGAGCTGGCCCGGCTGCGCCGGCAGTCCTCCTGAAAGCACGCAACAGCAAGCTCCACACACAACCTGTTCACCGTAAAGTGTATCCTCGAAGGGCCCTCGTTGGCCGTGCGTCTGCGTGCCGGCCATGCAGCGCGTTTCCGCAGACCTCAATTGTGACGAAACAGCCTGGCGCCCGAAACACAGGAAAGGTCCTGGACGATGTCCGATGACACGAACCGGTCCGGTCAAGACGCGTCCGGACATGCCGAGCACTCTGAAGACGCGGTCGTTGATGCCTTGGGGCATATCCTCTCCCAGTCGGAGGCGGCGCGTAGCGCGCTGGCGACCACTCTGCGGGAGGGCGGCACGGCGGTCGGGACGATTGCCGGGGTTCGCAGCGAGGATGTGGTCGTGGAAGGGGAGCGCCCGAGCCTCGCCGGGTTGGACGAAGAAGGTGTCGTGCGGGTGCTGGTTCAGCCATTGGTCTGGGCGGGTCTGAGCCAAGGCCAGCCGAACGCGTATTTCAAGGGGCTGCCGCTGGACCGGCCGGCGGCGCTGCTGTTTGTTGCGCCGGCGGCGCGGCTGGCCAGGCTGTGGCCGGAGCTGTGCCGGCGGGCGGATGAGCAGTTTACGATCATCGGCGCGACGACGCCGGGGGATCTGCGTGCGGCGACGGTTTCGGGCGGGGAGCGGCGGTTGATGTTGACGAGTTGGGATGCGTTGTTGGGGTTTATGGGGACGGTGGTTAGTGGGGTGGGGGATGGGGATGCGGAGATAGGCGTCGGGCAACTGCGCGAACTCATTGACCGGATGGACGCGGAAACCTGCTGGCCCTGACGGTTCGAAGTTACGAAATGAGACATCGGGTGAGAAACCTACAACACACGAGAGGCCGTTTGATATGTCCACTGAAACGACCCTATTCGCTCACATTGTACTCGACAAGCTCCAAGGGCAAATTGAGAATGTGGCCGTTGAAGCTTTGGGATATATCTTGTCCCGGTCGCCGGAGGCCCGGAACGCGCTGGTAGAGACGCTGCGCGATGGTGGTATGTGTATCAGTTCAATTGTAAGGATGGAGACCCAAGTTAGCGGAAAGACTGGAGCACGACCAGACCTCGTCGGCTATGACGAGGACGATGTTGAACGGGTACTAATCGAAGCCAAGTTTTGGGCTCCCCTTACCGAAAAACAGCCGAACGAATACCTCAGACAGCTGACTAAAGACAGGTCCTCTGCCCTTCTCCTTTTGGCGCCAGAAACTCGGCTGGAGCTACTTTGGCCGGAACTTTGTGAGTTGGCCGACAAGGAATTCACATTGTGCAGTACGATACAGAAGGGAGCACTGCGTGCCACGACCGTATCCTACGGGAAACGATGCCTAATTCTGACCAGTTGGACCGCCCTGCTAGACCAAATGGAAACACAGGCCACCAAAGCAGGAGATGCTGCTGTTGCTGCCGACATCAGACAGTTGCGCGGCCTGACCGATCACGCGGAACCTGATCCTTCCCTGCCCTGGTGTCCGGGCAAGTTGGAACCGGAGTTAGCCAAACGCATAGTTGGCTTGAAGAGACTGATTGACGACGCGATCATTTGCTGCGAAAATGCCGGATTCTTGACCTCAGCTAAAACTGCCAAAGGGGGCCAAGGAGGCTATGGCAAGACAGTTCGGCTTGGTGGTATGCTGTTGTGGTTTGGAACTGAATTCTTCGCATGGGCGAAATACGACAGGACTCCGCTGTGGCTCAGATTTGGCAAGAACAACCGTCGCCAAATGAAAGAGGCCGAACTGTTCGATAAACTGTTTGACCCTGGCCAAGGGTGGGATTATCGTTATCCAGTTGAGTTACCGGCCGGAGTCGATTATGACAGGATGTTGTATTCCGTGGTCCAATGCCTGAACGATTTCGCCAGAAGACTTGACTCAAATATCGCACCAGTCGCGATAAACGAATCCAGCACAAAACAGTTTAGCAGATCATCCGACCGGGTAGACCCTTATACATTCCTCCCATGGAGTCAAGAAGAGTTGGAGCCAAAGCATGCGCAAGGAGTAGTAAGATTGCATGAAATAATTGACAGGGCAACTTGCTGCGGGGAAAAGGCTGGCTTTTTGCGGATTGTAAAGAAGCATCCAACCCTGAAAGGCTATGGATGGTCTATTAGACTGGGTGGGGTGGAAACTTGGTTAGGCATAGACTTAACTGCTTGGGCTCAGGAAGAAACCTCCCCTCTGTGGCTCAGGTTCGACGATCGCGAGCGAAAAAGACTGGCCATACTGACGGAGGACGTATTCAAGATCAGCTGGAAACACTGCGTCCCAATTAATGTTCCGACAGACCCCGATGATGACGCAGCTTTGGATTCCGTAGTCGCCAGCCTAAAAAGAATCGCAGATCAACTAGAGGCCTAGGACGTCTGACAGCCCGCACAGCCCCCCGTCAAAAGTATCGCCTCCCCGGCATAAAACAGCTTAGAACTTGCTTCGCCGGGTTCCCTTCTAATTCGCCGCAGCCGCCGAAAACAACTCCATAATCTCCAGTCGCCGTGAGCCAACCATGACCGCTACCATACGCCCCGAACACCCGGTAAAGGACCGCCTTCTCAGCCCCGTGCAGCGTACCTTCTGGGAGAATACGGATACGTCATCATTCCCGATGCGGTGCCGCAGGAAAACCTAGACGCGGTGAACGACGCGATCTGGGAGTTCCTTAAGGTCAACCGCAATGACCCGGAAACCTGGTACAAGGCCCCTGTAGGCCGCGCCGGGAACTGCGAAGCCGGTTTGACAGAATACGCTGTTTGCATAAGATAGACTCTATCCTTGCAGGATAGAGCATTGCTTCGCAAGCCGCCTGCACGCTCTTTTTTTGGCAGGGGCACACCGGACGCAACCTGGCCTGTCCCCACAGGCCTTACCTCAATATCATCACCACACGCAAAGGAGACCCACATGCAGTCGCACAAGTTGAGCAGACGTCGTTTCTTGCAACATTCGGCCCTCCTTACGTCGGGCACGCTGCTGGCGGCGTGCGCCGGTGTAGCGGCCCCGGCGGCTTCGGAACCGGCGGCGTCAGGCGATGACGCGATGGCGGAGCCGACCGAGATCGAATTTACCGTCTGGGGCTCCTGGGATGCCACGTACGGCCTGCTGATGGACGAGTATAAGAAGACGTCCAATACCAACGTTACGATTATTTCGGCGCCCTTCGGTCAGTACCACGACCGGCTGTTGACCCGCTTCGCGTCGGGCGACCTGCCGGACGTCGGCATGATCGTGGATTTCGATTTCGCCCGCTTCCAGAACCGGGGCTTCCTCACCGACCTGACCCACTATGTGGAAGCGCATCCCACCTGGGACATCAACGAGCCGGGCTACGGCCACTTCTATGATGTGATTACCGACTTCTTCAAGTCGGAGGGCAAGCCGTACGCGATCCCCGCCGAAGTGAACCCGATGGGGATCGGCTACAACATCGACATGTTTGAAGAGTTCGGCGTCACCACACCCTATGAACATTTCCAGAACGACACCTGGACGTGGGACACCTTCGTCGAGACGGCCAAAGAGATGATGCGCGGCGAAGGCGACGAGAAGATCTGGGGCTGGACGAACGGACCGGTGCGCATCTGGAATATCGTCAACCGCATCTGGCAGAACGGCGGCAATATATTTAACGAGGACAAGACCGAGGTGCTCGTGGACCAGGAGGCCGCAGTCGAGGCGATCCAGTGGAAGTTCGACCTCTACCTGGTGCATGAACTGGGGCCGGCCAACTTGCGTTCGGCGGATGCCGGCGCCGGGGGCCTGTTCGATCAGGGGCGTCTGGCCCTGCGCGACGTGGGCACGTGGACGCGCAAGGGTATGGAAGGCTCGGACATCAATTGGGGCGTCGTGCCGCAGCCCAAGTCGGTGCAGTACGCCACCTGGACGGGAGGCTTTTCGTATACGATCCCGGTGGGCGCGCCCAATCCCGACGCGGCCTGGGATATGATCCAGTACACGGCATCGCTGGAAGGCGCGCAGTTCCTGCTGCGCAACGGCCACGCCGGCAGTTCGGTGAAGGCGGCGATGGAGTCGGACTCCTTCCTGTTCGAGCCGCCCGCGCATCCCGAATCGTTCCTGTTCATGATGGATACGGTGCACCCGCAGCCGTTCATCCGGCGCAACCAGGAGTTCCTGGAGATCTGGGACCGCGAGATGGACCTGATCGCCATCGGCGAAAAATCGGCTGAAGAAGCCGCCATCCAAATCAAGACCGAGACGGAGCCGCTGCTGGAGGCATAGGCGCGAGAGGCAAGAAGAAAGAAAGGGATTAAAGGAGAGAAGCAGGGAAAGAGAAGCGTTCCCGCTCCCTGCTTCTCTCTCTTCACTACCGCTCAGTTGGAGAACAACGATGGCGACCGGGCAAAAGGCGCAGACAGTTTCCGCTCCCTGGTCCATATTGCGGCCCAAGGGGAGACGTCACAAGGACCTCTATGTCGCGCTCCTGTTTCTGGCGCCGAGTCTGCTGGGTCTGTTCCTGCTGCAGGTGCTCCCGATCGGCACGGCGCTGGTGCTGGGTGTTTCCGAGTGGAACATCATCGATCCGATCAAGTTCGTCGGTCTGAGTAATTTCGTCGAAGTTGCCACCGACGCGACCTTCTACCACACGCTCGAAAACACGCTCTACCTTACGGTCGGTTTGGAGGTGCTCAATACGTTCCTGGGGCTGTGTGCAGCGCTGCTGCTGAAGAACGCCATGCGCGGCATCGATCTGTACCGTACGATCTATTTCCTGCCCCTGATCACCACCTGGGCCGCGGTCGCGATCGCGTGGCGCTACATGTACAGCCTGGAAGGACCGATCAACGCCCTGTTGGGACCGCTTGGCATCGACCCGATCCCGTGGCTGTCGCGGCCCGAATGGGCTATGCCGGCCGTCATCATCACCATCACCTGGAAGACGCTCTCCTGGAAGACGATCATCCTCCTGGCCGGTCTGCAATCGATACCCAATGAGTTTTACGAGGCGTCAAGCATCGACGGCGCTTCGAGGTGGCAGCAGTTCTGGAAGATCACGCTGCCGCTGCTCTCGCCGGCGATGTTCTTCGCCCTGATCATCGGCATCATCAACACGCTCCAGCTCTTCGATCCGATATTCATCATGACCGACGGCGGTCCGGCCGACTCGACCCGGACCTTGAGCTACTACATCTACACGCGCGGTTTCCAGAACCTGCGCATGGGGTACGCGGCGGCGCTTTCCTGGGTCCTGTTTGCCATTATCCTTCTCTTTACCCTCATCCAATGGGTCTTGCAGAAACGATGGGTCTTCTACCAGTAGACAGCGCGAACAGGCGTGGAGACTTTCAATGAAGCTTAGGCGCAGAGAGACTGTCAGCCTGCAGTTGGTCACTGCCCTGGGTGCGGCAGCGCTGTTGTTCCCGTTCCTGTGGATGATTTCGGCGTCGCTGCAGACCTTGCAAGAGGTTGAAGCGTTCCCCCCGATCTGGATACCGGAAGTGCCGCAGTGGACCAACTACGTCGAGGCTGTGGTCAACTACAACATCGGCCGCGCCCTGCTCAACAGCGCCATTGTGACCACCGTGTCCGTAGTTGGCCAGTTGACCGTCTGCTCGCTGGGCGCCTATGCCTTCTCCCGTCTGCGCTTCCCCGGCCGCGACGCCATCTTCCTCCTCTTTCTGGCCACGATGATGATCCCCCACTACGTGACCATCATCCCGTTATACACGATGGTCTGGTCTGCCGGGCTGATCGATACCTATACCGCCCTCATCTTCCCCGGCCTTTTCAGCCCGTTCGGCACTTTTCTGCTGCGCCAGTTCTTTAACCAGATCCCAATCAGCCTGGACGAGGCGACGTTGATCGACGGCGGCAATCACTGGCATATCTACCTGTACGTGATCATGCCGCTCTCCCGCGCCGGCTTGGGCGCGCTGGGTATCTTCAGCTTCCTGGGCATCTGGAACACGCTGTTCTGGCCGGTCCTGGTAATCAACTCCAAGGAGCTGTTCACGCTGCCTCTGGCACTGGCGATGGCGCAGGGTCAGTTCGTGACACTGATCCATGTGCAGATGGCCGGTTCGGTCATCGCCTGTGTTCCGGTGATCGTGGTCTTCCTGATGCTGCAGAAGCAGTTCATCTCCAGTATTGCTTTGAGCGGGATGAAGCAGTAGGGCAGTTTTGAGTTTTCATTTTCCAGTTTTTAGTACTTCATGACCGCTCGTCGAGGTGGGAATCACTGAGAGTTTAAAGAGAGAGAACGTCAACACAAAGGAGAGTGACTGTGACAACTGGAAAGTTGAGCAGACGACATTTTCTGCAGGGTTCGGCGCTGGTTGCGGGTGGGGCGTTTATGGTGGCGTGCGCGCCTGTGGCAGGGGACCCGGGTGCGGGGGCGGCGGACGAAGGCGAATCGATGTCGGAGGAGCCGATCGAGCTTGTGGCCCAGTATTGGGGTACGCGGCCGGAGTTCATTGAAGACCGTGAGATCCTGGCCCAACGCATGACGGAGAAGTTCCCGAATGTGACGGCCAGCCAGAATTCGGTGCCGGGTGGACAGTACGGCGAAAAGGTGCTGACGGCGATCGCGGCCGGGACACCGCCGGACACGATGCAGCTGAACCACAGATGGGAGCCATTTTTCCGGGGCCAGGAAGCGTTGCTGAATGTGATTCCCTTCGCTGACGCGGACGACGAGTTCACTTTCGATGTGTTCTACCCGCGTATCATCGAACTGGGCACGACCGAAGGCCAGCTGGTAACCGTGCCGCGCGGTTGGA
>JAPPKT010000266.1 GCA_028819675.1 Caldilineaceae bacterium
CCCGCACAAGGGAGGGCCGAATAGGCCCGACCGCCCAAAAGCGAGGAGAGAGTGAAGAGAAGAGAGGAAAGAGAAACTTTCAGGCTTACTTGGGTCCGAGCCGCAAATTGAATATGGCTACGTAGTGACCTCAGGTCCGGTATCGGGCAGAGTCGGCACGGGGAGATAGAGGCCAATAGTTGACTTCGTTGCCAATCGTCCATTGCTTCTGATATACTTTATTCACATTCGAAAGGCAGAGTTCCTCCACCGCGAGTGCTGTTGCCGGCGTTTCCGTCGACCTGATGGGTGCTGCGCGTAGCTCAGCGGAATCTAGCAAAGGAGAATCAGTTGCGATGTCAGTCTACGACCAGAAACCATGGATAGAGAAGTACGAATCGGGTGTTCCGGACTCAATCGAATACAACGGCCAACTCACACACGAAATGTTGGATGCCTCGGCCCAGACCTATTCAAACCAGATAGCTACTCGGCTGCTGCTCGCATATTTGCCGTTGGGCATCACCGTCCAGGCCAAGCAGACGTATGCGGAACTGAAGGACTCGGTTGACCGTTTTGCCTTTGCGTTGCGACGAATCGGATTGCAACAGGGAGACCGCATTGCGGTCATGCTGCCGAATATTCCCCAGCAGGTTATTTCATTTTTCGGCTCGCTCAAGGCGGGTTGCGTCATTGTCAACACGAACCCGACGTATACGGCGCGGGAATTGAACCATTTGCTGGAGGACAGCGGCGCGTCTGCCATTGTGATCCTGAGCGGGTTTGCCGAGCGTGTGTCCCAGGCACGCGAAGGCACGGAGCTCAAGCACGTAATCGTGACGGATGTGCCGGACCCGCTGGGTTTTCCTTTCAACAAGCTGGTGGCCAGAAAGGTGCGGGAATCGGGCATGATGACGGACGTAGCGGACGGCCCGGGCATTTGGGCGTTTGACAATCTGCTTGAGACAAGCGCACCCAATCCGCCCAGCATAGATGTTTCTCCCGATGACGTAGTCCTTTTCCAGTACACAGGGGGTACGACCGGCTCACCGAAAGCGGCCATGCTGACGCACCGAAGCGTCATGTCCAACGTACAGCAGATCGAGGCCTGGTACAGGAACCTGGAATACGGCGGGGAGAGGACGCTGGGCGCGATACCGTTTTTCCATGTGTACGGGATGACTGTGGCGATGCTGTTCTCCATGTATACCGGCGCCGAACTGATCGTAACGCCTGACCCGCGTCAGACAGACCTCGTGCTGGACATTCTTCACCGCGAAAAGGTTACGATGTATCCCGGCATTCCTACGATGTACACGGCGATCATCAACCATCCGAAGGTGGACGAGGTGGACCTGAGGTCGATCAAGGCTTGCCTATCAGGGGGTATGTCGCTGCCGATTGAGATTCAGCGCCGCTTCGAAGAGATAACCGGCGGCAAGCTGGTGGAGGGTTACGGTCTGACCGAAACATCGCCCGTGGCGTGCGCCAATCCGATCAACGGGATGCGCAAGGAAGGAAGTATCGGTTTTCCCGTGCCCAGCACTGAGGTTGCAGTCGTCGGGCTCGACCCGAATGAGGCTGGGGAGTTCGAAACCGTTGCGGCGGGCGAGGAGGGCGAACTGATCATCCGGGGGCCGCAGGTGATGAAGGGCTACTGGAAGCGTCCCGACGAGACGGCAGAGGCCATCACTGAAGAGGGCTGGTTCCACACCGGCGACATCGCGCGCATGGATGAAGACGGTTGCTTTTACATCGTAGACAGGAAGAAGGACCTGATCATCGCCAGCGGCTACAATATCGTGCCCAGGGAGGTTGAAGAGGTTCTCTATATGCACGAAGCAGTGCAGGAGGCAGTGGTGGCAGGCGTACCGGACGCGGTGCGGGGCGAGACGGTCAAGGCGTATATTGTTTTGAAGTCGGGTCAGACGAGCACGCAGGATGAGATCGAAGCCTTCTGCCGGGAGAATCTGGCTCCGTACAAGGTGCCGAGGCTGGTTGAGTTTCGCGACGATCTGCCGAAGAGTCAAGTGGGCAAGATTTTGCGGCGGGTGCTGGTTGAGGAGGAAAAGCGCAAGATGGCGTGAGCCCGGATTGGGACCGACTCCCAATTGCGGCTCCGGCCAAGTGCGCAAGGTGAAAGGTTAAAGGAAGGCGTCATATTTGACAGTTTCGGCGTCGACTCTTATGATTGGGTGGGTACGCCCCCGTGGTGGAATTGGTATACACAGCAGGTTGAGGGCCTGTGCCCTTTAGGGCATCTCCGTTCGAGTCGGAGCGGGGGCACCAGAGATGGGATACGTGAGAAGTTCGCTCACGTATCCCTTTTTTGTTTCCATGATGCAGAATGAGACCGGAGGTCCGGCTCGGGAAGATAAGGGGCAGTAGACGGGAGGCATAGAGGGCTACAAGGACGGCTCTTGTCATCGCGTCCGTCCACAAAGGCCAATCAGACGGTTTCAGTCGCCGAGATGTGCGAAGGCCTTCATTCCACAGTAGGTTGCGGCAGAGCCCAGATCCTCTTCGATACGGAGAAGCTGGTTGTACTTAGCGACGCGGTCGCTGCGGGCAGGCGCCCCGGTCTTGATCTGTCCGGTATTGAATGCCACAACCAGGTCGGCGATGGTGTCGTCCTCGGTTTCGCCCGACCGGTGGCTTACGACTGCTGTCCAGCCGGCGCGGTAGCTCATTTCGATGGCTGCGATGCTTTCGGTAAGAGTACCGATCTGGTTGACTTTGCACAGCAAGGCGTTGCAGGCGCGCTCCTCAATGGCACGTTCGATGCGTGTCACATTTGTAACCAGCAGATCGTCACCGACCAGTTGGACGCGTTCTCCGATCTTTGCGTGGAGCTGACTCCAGCCTTCCCAGTCGTCCTCAGCCATGCCGTCTTCGATGGAGATGATAGGGTAACGACTGCACCAATCGGACCAGAGGTCGACCAGTTCCTGGCTGGAAAGCTCCGTACCCTCGATGTCGAGCTGGTAGCGGCCGGTTTCCTCAACGTATAGTTCGCTCACGGCTGGGTCGAGGGCGATGAATACATCTTCGGCGGGTCGATACCCGGCTTTCTCGATTGCCTGTAATATCACGTCGATTGCGGCGGCGTTGCCTCCCAGACTGGGGGCGAAACCGCCTTCGTCGCCGACATTGGTGCTGTAACCGGCGTCGTGGAGGACATCCTTGAGCGCGTGATAGATTTCGGTTCCCCAGCGGACGCCTTCTGCGAAGGATGGGGCGCCGGCCGGCATGACCATGAACTCCTGGAAGTCGGTGCTGTTTGCCGCGTGTTTGCCGCCGTTGAGGATGTTCATCATGGGTACGGGAAGTGTGTGGGCGCTAACGCCGCCGAGGTAGCGGTACAGAGGCAGGCCTGAGGCTGCGGCAGCCGCTTTGGCGGCGGCCAGGCTGACCCCCAAGATGGCGTTTGCCCCCAACTTGCTCTTGTTGGGGGTTCCGTCCAGTTCCAGCATGGTCTGATCGATGGCTACCTGATCGAGGGCGTCGGCTCCCTTCAGCTTCTGCGCGAGTACGGTGTTGACATTCTCCACGGCCTTGAGTACGCCTTTCCCGCCATACTTTGACTTGTCTCCGTCGCGCAGTTCGACGGCTTCATGGACACCGGTGCTGGCTCCGCTGGGCACGGCGGCGCGACCTGTAGCGCCTCCCTGCAACCGGATCTCAACTTCGACAGTGGGATTTCCCCGGCTGTCCAAAATCTGCCGTCCGACGATATTTTCGATAAGAGTCATCGAAGATTCCTTGTTTCTTAGCTCCGGCAAGGTCTTTTCGCAGGTCTTGGCGTACAGAGACGTTCAAATCAACTGTCTACGTTGCCTCTTGCTGGTCAAGTGTGCCGGTGGAGAACTTGTAAAAAACCAGAACAGTTAGTATGCTTTGGCACTACGATAGTGGGCAAGGGGCGATCCTGCAAGTTGCACAGGATGCCGGTGTCGGAAGAGAGCATACCGGATGTCACTGATCTACCTGGACCATTCCGCGACGACTCCGTTGCGGCCTGAAGTTTTTGCGGCGATGGAGCCGTATTTTGGTTCGACCGACCAGGAAAGCAACTCGAAGTACGGGAACCCATCCAGCATACACGGAGCGGGCCGTGCGGCGCATGCCGGACTGAGCGAGGCGCGGAACACGATTGCGGACGTGCTGGGGGCTTCGCCCAACGAGATTGTATTGACGGGTTGCGGAAGCGAAAGCGACAACGCGGCGCTGCGCGGGATCGCGCTGGCGAGGCGCCAGCAGCTCGGAACGAATCGCATCATCACCACGCCGGTTGAGCATCACGCCGTACTATACACTGCAGAGGACTTGCGGGACTTTTTTGGATTCGAGTTGACGCTTTTGCCCGTGGACGGCGAGGGCCTGGTCAGTGCGGAGGACCTGGGGCAAGCACTGGGCGACGGCTCTGACGTTGCGGTAGTCAGTGTGATGTATGCCAACAATGAGATTGGCAGCGTGCAGGATATCGGCGAATTGGGGGCGCTGTGCCGGGAACGGGGGGTACCGTTCCACACGGATGCGGTGCAGGCTGCAGGGAAGTTGCCTCTAGATGTCGAGGTGTTAAAGGTAGACGCGCTCAGCGCAAGTGCGCACAAATTTTACGGACCTAAAGGCGTGGGCTTTTTGTATCTGCGGCGGGGCACTCCGTTTCATCCATTTCTGATCGGCGGCAGTCACGAGAACGGGCGGAGGGCTGGCACGCACAATGTACCCGGTATCGTAGGGATGGCGACGGCGCTGGCACTGTGCGAGGCTGAGCGAGAGACAGAGATGGCCCGGCTGGGCCAGTTGCGGGACCGGATCATAGGGCACACGCTGGAGTCTGTGCCGGGTGCGCGTTTGACCGGGAGCTTCACGAGGCGGCTGGCCAATCATGCGAGTTTCACAATCCGTGACGTAGAAGCCGAAGGCATACTGATCGCCCTAGATCTGGCGGGATTCGCCGCAAGCAGTGGAAGCGCGTGCACGAGTGCACGTCAGCGGCCCAGTCACGTACTGGAAGCAATCGGTATTCCCGTAGAGGAGCTAGCCGGGGGCCTGAGGCTAAGCCTTGGATACAGTAACGACGTTAAGCAGATGGGGCTACTCCTGCAAAGTCTGCCTAAGATCATAGACCAGCACCGACAGAGCATGCCCGCTCCTCTATAATATTTTAAGTTGCCGCCAACGTGGACGGCGGCTGCTCCCTTCCGGTATGCGCAGCTCTCCTCGAAACCTTCCTCATCAGATCAATTCAAGTAGTCATGACCTGACGCTTGTAGGTCTGCTCAGCCTGGACTTGCCGGCCATAGTCAGCTTGATATTTGTCCTGGGTGCTGTCATTCCTGCATCGCTAGTCCTAACTCTCGGCTATCTGCCAGTTGGCTTCCTCAGTTTCGCGTTTGGGCGCGGCAACATGGACATACTGGTGTTTGAAGGCGCGGAGATTCCACTTCTGGTGGCGGGGTTGGGAATTATCCTCCTTTTGGCGGCGCCGACTTTCTATTGGCGAGTCCAACACTTCCGCCGGATTCTGTTATCCACCACAGTCGTTCCCGGACAGATCAGGAGTTTGAACTTCACTCCGCTGGAGTTCAGCGTTGACTACGTGTACTGGTTTCAGCAGCGCGCGTATGCAGGCCGCAATGCGATCAGGCGCAATCACCGGCGGGAGAAGCGGTCGAGCTTACGACCCGGCCAGAACGTCTCTGCATTGGTGGACAGCTCCCAGCCGGAGGCTTCGGTCGTGCTCGAGCTATATTCACGCGGCGAAGCGGGCATGGGCCTGTAACCTTCAACGAGGCCTGACACCTTTTTTCCAAAGCCACTACAGATTTCTCGAACAGGGTGGCAGCAGGTCAACGCGGTCAGAATCGGGATAGATAAGAAGCTGCATTGTTGCGCTATACTTAACCCGGTATGGATCTTGACTGGACGTACAGGCCGCGTCGCCGACGCCGCAGAGGGTGCTTCCTCTGGAGCGGTTTGGTTCTGCTTTTGGCCGTCTATCTGTACATACAGCGCCCAGACTGGCTTGTGAGACAGCAGCCACCACCCGCTACGACCCCGACTCCGAGCGCGCTCTACTGGCAGACGAAGGCGGAAGCGCACATCGCCGCCGGCAACTTCAGTGAGGCCGAGGCTGCGCTTGAGCGAATGGCCGAACTGGAGCCGGAGAATGCCTACCCTCTGGTTGCTCTGGCAGAACTGCACTTGATGGCGCGTAAGGTGGAACAGGCCTATGCGCTCACACAGAAGGCGGTTCGTCTCGAGGAGAAGAATGTGGCGGCGCTGGCGATGCACGCGCGCGTGTTGGACTGGCGGGGGAACTACGATTCGGCCAGCGACTATGCTTTTCAGGCGCTCGAACTGGAGCCGGACAATCCAGATATCCTGGCGGTTCTGGGAGAGATTTACAGTGACGTGGGGAACTACGGCGTCGCGTTAGATTACCTGGAAGAGGCCCTGGCAATCGATCCCTCGAATGTAATGGCGCGCCGCAATCTCGGATATTTGTACGAGATCCAGCGGGACTTCGAGCGCTCAATAATCGAGTACGGACGGGCAGTTGAACTCGCACCGAAGCGGCCTGATTTGTTCATCGAGCTGGGAAGGCAATATGAGCATCAGGAAGAGTGGGAACTCGCAATTGAAAGCTACGAAAAGGCGGTGAATGCGGGAGAGACTGCGTTTGCACTTGACGCCCTCGGCTGGGCTTTATGGCAGAGCGGCGACCATTTGCAGGCGTTGCGCATACTACGCAGGGCGGCCGAACTGGAGCCGGAAAACGGACTTGTGCTGGCCCATCTAGGGATGGCTTACTACCGCCGCCTTAACTACGAGAGCGCTTCTGAGACGCTTGAAAGAGCGATGGAGCTTCTCGACGAAGATGAGATCAACGCCCAGTTCACATTGACCCTAGGGCTGTCCCACGTCTACAAAAAGCCACAAGAGTGTGACCGGGCCGTACCCTGGCTGCAGAAGACGTTGGAGTTTGCGCCGGGGCTTTCTTCTGCCCTGCATGGTTTGCGCCGGTGTAGTTCAAGTTAGCAGACCT
>JAPPKT010000094.1 GCA_028819675.1 Caldilineaceae bacterium
AGGGGTACGAAGCGGGACTGCTGCTGTTGAGCGCGGGCGACAAGATTTTGCGCTTCGTGCCGCCGTTGACGATCAGTAAAGAGGAGCTGGCCCAAGCCGTGTCGAAGCTGGGCGGGATCCTGCAGGAGATGTAAGTTGAGAAGTCAGTAGTCAGTGGTCAGTGAACTTCGCTAGTGGCGGCGTTCCTGGCCGCTGGCCAACGAGATTATGGACGAGATCCGGATTCAGCCGGCTGCTGAAGAAGATATCGTTGATATTGCCGCGTTGGTCAATGGTTTTGCGGCGGAGAACGTGATGCTGCCGCGCACTGAGGAGAGTATTCTGCAGTCGCTGCCGGACTGGCTGGTGGCCATGGGAGACGGTACTCAGCTGGTGGGATGCGGTTCTCTGGTGGCCTTGACCGAGCAGCTGGTGGAGATACGCTCGCTGGCGGTGGCGCAGGCGGGGCAGGGCAAGGGGATTGGCCGGCGGATCGTGGAGGAGCTGGTACTGATGGCGACGGCCCGCGGGTATGCCCAGATCTGTGCTCTCACCCTGGAAGAAGGGTTCTTCGAAAAGCTTGGCTTTGAGGTTGTGGACCGCTGGAGCATCAGCCCCAAGCTGTGGCAGGACTGTATCTACTGCCCCAAATTCCACCACTGTGATGAGGTGGCGGTGGCGCGCAGTCTGACCGACAGCCCTATCAGTCAAGCCCAGCCTGCCCAGACTGCGGCTTCGCCACTGCTCAAGTGGCAGGGGTGGCAGCCGTTGAAGCTGGCGTACAGGCACTCAAACAGCGAAGTGGGAACGCAAAGAAGAATGAACCGCAGGCCGATCCAGTTGCAAGGGAAAACGCCGTCAGAGGAGGAAGCGCAGTGAGGGCCTTGCTTGCCCTGGCCAATGGCCGGGTCTTCGAGGGTGAAGGCTTCGGCGCCCGGACGACCGTGGTGGGGGAAGTTGTCTTCAATACCAGTCTGACAGGGTACCAGGAAGTGTTGACCGATCCCTCCTACCGCGGCCAAATGGTGTGCATGACGGTGCCCCATGTGGGCAACACGGGCGTGAACCGGGAGGACGTGGAGAGCGACCGGCCCCAGGTGACGGCGTTCATCGTGCGCGAGGTCAGCCCGGTTGTGTCGAACTGGCGCGCGAATGAGAACCTGGGGAGCTATCTCGAGCGGCATGGTATACCCGGCCTCAGCCAGGTGGATACGCGGGCGTTGACGCGGCTGCTGCGTGAGGAGGGGGTGCTGCACGGCGCGCTGTGTACTGACGGCAGCCGCACACAGGAGGAGCTGATCGAGCTCGCGCGCGGCTGGGAAGGGTTGGACGGCCGCGACCTGGTGCAGGAGGTGACGTGTGAGGAGCCGTTCTACTGGAGTGCCGAAACGGAGGGCGAATGGACGCCGGTGGCGTCGGGCGAAGTTGCGTCCGGACCGTGGCTGGGCGGCGTCAGACACGACTCTCCGCTGGTGGTCGCCTATGACTTTGGCATGAAGCACAACATATTACGCCGCCTGGCCAGCCACAATCTACGGGTGGCGGTTGTACCGGCGGATACGCCGGCGCAGGAGGTCTTGGACCTGGATCCAGACGGGATCTTTCTTAGCAACGGGCCGGGCGACCCGGCCGGTGTGCCGTATGCAGCGAGGGCGGTCGCGAGGTTATTGGAGAGCGAGCGGCCGATGTTCGGCATCTGTCTGGGGCACCAGATTATCGGACTTGCGCTGGGGGCGGAGACGTTCAAGCTGAAGTTCGGCCATCATGGCGGCAACCAGCCGGTCAGCGACGTGGACAGCTCGAACATTCAGATCACGGCGCAGAACCACAATTACGCGGTCGACCAGGAGACGCTGCCCGCCAACGTGGAGATCACCCATCTCAATCTGAATGACGGCACGTTGGAGGGGATGCGGCTCACCGACAGGCCCGTTTTCTGTGTGCAGTATCACCCGGAAGCCAGCCCCGGACCCCACGATGCGGATCTGCTCTTCGCCCGCTTTGCACAGACGGTGCACCAGTTCCACGCGGACAGGCGGAAGGCCGGCGTTCAAGAGGAGGCGGTTGGCGGTCTTGCGGCTGGCACCTGAAGACTGTAAAAGGACGGCATTTACTCGTCATCTGACTCGTCGCGCTGACTCAGGGTGCCCGATTCGGTGAGGTGAGTCAGCAGTTTCTCGCGGCTTTCTTTACTCCGTTCCTCGGGCGACATGCTTTCCCATTTCTCCCTTTTCTTTTGTCGTCTCTCTTTCTCCTCAGGATCAATGCTCAAGACATCGCTAATCCCCTTTCCCTGTACGACCTCCATATCGGCGGGAATGTCCAGGCCGACGGCCTCCATCACTTCGGGGGCAGTGAAAACGGGGGTTTGTGACCGCAGGGCGAGTGCGATGGCGTCGCTGGGCCGGGCATCGACTGTGAAGCTGTCTGCGCCGTGCTGTGCGTGTACGGTGGCGTAGAAGACCTCTTTCTCCAGCGCGGATACCGTCACCGATTTAATCTGCACGCCAGCCTTGTCCAGCATGTCGGCCATGAAGGTGAAGGTCATCGGCCGGTGAAGCTTCGTCCCTCGCAGGCTGAGGGCGATATCATCCGCCTCGTATGGTCCAATCCAGATTGCCAGCAGGCGACGCAGGCTTTCGTCGGTAAGGACCAGTATTCTGTGATCTTTCTCCGGTTCTGGCACTACGATGTCGAGTACGGTGACGGGGATCATCTGTTTGCTCCTGGTCTGTTGGGCAGTGGTTGGTCTCGGTTGCCATTCGGTGAAAGTGGACCGCAGCTGGTCGCGCAGCTTGCGGCGGGACTTATGCAGACGGCCTTTGACGGCGGGCACGCTGATCTGCAGGAGAGCGGCGATCTCGCGCACGCTCAACTGCTCGAAGTAGTAGCGAAGGACGGCATCTTGGTTGGGCGGTGACAGTTGTGCGATGGCCGCCAGGATCAGGCGGTGCGTCTCTTTGGCCTCTGCAGCCTGGTGCGGTTGTGGGGCGCTGTCGGGAAAGGGTAGCGAATCGAAGCTGCGACCGCCGCTGAGCAGCTCGAGCGATAGTGTTTCGACGCGCGGTCTGCGCAGGTGGCTTTTGCACAGATTGACGACGATGCCGCACAGCCAGGCGCGAAAGCTGTCCGGTTTGCGCAGGCGATCGAGCGAGAGATAGGCATGCAGGACGGCTTCCTGGGTCAACTCCAGGCCCCGTTCGCGGTCACCGACGATGCGAATCGCCAGTGAGAGCGCGATAGGCTGATGGCGCAGTATCAGTTGATCAAATGCCTGGCGCTCACCCTGTTGGGCGCGGCGTACAAGCTCGCGGTCAGTCATCAGTACCGCCGACAGTTCTGCGTTTCGACCCTTCCGCAACTGTATTCCACCTGTAGTTTAGTGGTATAATTCTACCAGACGGTTACCACGCACTAATTTAACGAAACAGTTACGCAATGAACGGCGTATGCGGGAACACACTCCGGCCTGCGCTCGTTTCTTCTTCAGATCATATTCTTCTCAGTTTCGTCTGCTGCCCGCCTCGGCGCTGAAATTACAGTTCGGAAACGCATCAAACAGCTCGCCCAGGAGTGAAGCCCGGATGAAGACCGAATATCTCGCCTCAGGAACTGCACGCCGGCTTGTCGTCCAACACTTTCCCCCAATTCGGCTCGGCCTTCCGGCCCTGATAGGGCTGGTGTTCAGTGCTTGTACCCCGACGGGGTACACTCCGCCGGTAGGCGTACCGACGCAAGCGGTTGCCGAGGTAGCGAGCGGTGAACCGGCTATTTCGATTGCACCAACCTCGGGTTCTGCCGGCGTTTATGTGCAGGTTACGGGCGAAAACTGGCCAGAGGGCAGCCTGGTATTGATCGCGCTGCGAGATGAGCGCGGTCGCAGCGGTATTCTGGCTGCGAGCACGGCGGACACGGCGGGCACGATCAGCACGGGTTTTCTTTACCCGATCAGCCCGCGCTGGCTGGCAGCGGGCACGCATATCGTGCTTGCATACACGTCGGATGGCCGGCACGAGGCAACCGCGCTCTTCCAGACCGGCGAGGACGTCGAGGTGACCGCTACGGTTGCTACGGACACAACGGCGGCGCAGCAGGCGGACACTGCGACGCCTACGTCAACGGCGACACTGACGGCGATACCAACGTCTACCCCGTCGGCGACAGCGACGATGACGGCTGTGCCCACGCCGACGCCGCTCATCATCACCGACTGGCGGGGCGATTACTGGAATAATCCAAACCAGTCGGGACCGGCGCTTTTCACACGCAACGATCTGGTGATCTTCTTCGATTGGGGCGAGGGAGCGGCGGACAACAGATTGGGCGTGGACCATTTCAGCGCTCGATGGACGCGGACGCTCAACTTCGATGCGGGGATCTATCGCTTTAACATCGAGGTCGACGACGGCTTCCGACTTTACATCGACAACGCTCTCGTGTTGGATGAGTGGGAAGAGGGCGCCGCGCGTATCTACACGGTTGACGTGCCCCTCAGTACAGGTTTTCACACCATCCAGGTGGACTACTTCGAGCGCACGGGCGTGGCGCTGATGCGGTTCTGGTGGGAGCGCAACGAATCGTTCAGCGGCTGGAAGGGTGAGTACTTCGGCAACCGAGAGCTTCAGGGGAATCCTGTGCTGGTGCGGGACGAGCCGCAGATTGATTTCAACTGGGGCGAAGGCAGACCTGCGGCCAACCTGCCGGCAGACCATTTTTCGGCCCGCTGGCAGCGGCGCGTCTCCTTTGAACCCGGCACCTATCGCTTCTTCCTGCGGATAGATGACGGCGCCCGCGTCTACCTGGACAGTCAACTGATTCTGGATGCATGGGAGGATGGCGCAGACCGTACAATCAATGTGGATGTGACGCTGCCGGCCGGTGAACGCGCCCTGCAGGTCGAATTCTTTGAGAGTTCGGGCGTGGCGCGCGTCGGCTTCTGGTGGCAGCTGGCGCCAACACCTACGGCGACACCGACGCCGACTGTAGAGCTGGCACCGACGGCCACTGAGACGCCGGTGCCAACCAATACGCCGGAAACGGCGCCTGCTGAGACGCCGACGCCGGAACTGGCGCCCACGGAGACGCCGACACCGACGGAGACGCCGGAACTGGCTCCCACTGAGACGCCGACGCCGACCGAGACGCCGGTTCCGGTTCCTACTGAGACACCGACTGAGACGTCGACGCCTACCGAGACGCCGGAGCCGGCTCCCACTGCGACGCCAACCGAGACGCCGGATCCGAATAACCCCCCGCCACCAGACAATTAGTCTAGAAAGAAACGGAGGAGGGCCGCGCCATGGCACACAAGTACTCGGTTATCCTGGTTACGCTGGCTAGCGACGGCGGTAACGTCTGGGAGAGGCCGCGAGAGGTGCTGGAGACGGTGGCCGAGGCCGGCTACGACGGCGTGGATCTGGATGCGGAGCCGGACCGGATAGACCCGGAGCGGTTTGAAGAGGTGGCGTCGATGGCGGCGTCGATGGGTCTGAAGATACCGGCGCTCATCTGCGCCTGGGGCGGCTGGCACGCCGGGGAGGTCCGCGATCTTGCGTCCAGTGATGAGTCGGTGCGCAGCTATGCGGTAAGCTATACCAAGAAGTGCGTTGATCTGGCCGCCAGTCTCGACGAGCCGCCGCTGATCGAGATTGCCGCTGTCCCGCCCCAGAGCGAATACCCCGTCACGAGCGTGCCGCGACCGGTCCTGCGGCGCAACTTTGTAAAATCGACGCGTGAAATCGGCGCCTATGCGGCGCCGCGCGGTGTCCGAGTGGCGATTGAGCCGATCAACCGCTTTGAGGGTTATGCCGGTTTCCTCAACAGCATTGTGGAGGCGAAGAGCGTCGCCGACGAGGTCGGGGCGGACAATGTAGGCGTGCTAGCCGATTTTTTTCACGTCAACATCGAGGATGGGGCCCTGACCGATACGTTGCGGCTGGCCGGGGAGAGCCTCATGGGTATTCATTTGGCGGACAACAACCGGCAGGCTCCCGGGACCGGGCATATTGATTTTCTGCAGGTGGTCCGGACTCTGAATTCGATGGGATACAGCGGCTATCTGTCGCTGGATGCGGTGCCGGCCAGGCCGGACTGGAAGACTCTGGTGAAGAGCTCGATCCACTTTATGAAGCAGATGGAGGAGACGGCCGCGCTGCAGGATCGCATTGCTGGCGCAGAGCGCGGGGGATAGCAGTACAGACTGAGAAGAGAAGACACAACGGCTTTCATTCCCGGCTGACGTGACTCACGTCAGCCGGGTCTTTTTTTGCAATCTCGTAATACCTCCGCCTACAGGCCGACAACGTTGATCTCTGCCGCCACGACGATACGCTTCTGTTGATAGACTCCCCAGCCTTGTCGACGCGGGCGTCAACCCTTTGCACGGCTCAACTAAGATAGATGTGCTCACAAGCACGGCAATGTGCACATTCTTTGCCAGGCCATGTCCCTGATCAGGCAAGAGATTCCGTCGAACTGCTGTGGCTGCATAGGCTTGTAAGGATTATACTACGGCGGCTGGGGCGCTGTTTCACGTGAAACAGGGGGCCGTTGGGGTGATATGCGCTCCCTGTTTGCCTGCTGCAGAACAGTCTTCGTTACACACAGGCCATTGGTCTGGTTACGGGAGGAAATTAGCGATGCCTTCATATGAGCTTGCGGAGCAGGTTGCCATTGTTAGCGGGGCCGGTCAGGGGATGGGGCGCGCCATTGCGCTACGGCTGGCGGGTGAGGGCGCGGCGGTGGCTGTGGCTGACATCGACAACCAGTCGGCCATGCGGGTGGCGGCCGAGATCGAAGGGCAGGGCGGCGCGGCCGCGGCCGTGCAGGTCGACGTCACCAGCCGGGCGGATACCGAACGGATGGTGGCCGAGTGTGCGGCCGGGTTGGGACGCGTCGACATCATGGTCAACAATGCCGGGGTGCTGGCGGTAACGCCCGTGCTGGAGCTGGACGACAGGGCCTGGGACTGGCAGATGAACGTCAATGCGAAGG
>JAPPKT010000015.1 GCA_028819675.1 Caldilineaceae bacterium
CGTGGTGATGGCGACCGGAGGGCAGGCACAAGGCCTGCCCCTACGGGGGCGGGGAGGGGGATTGGGTGAGATGGCGCGGGTGGCGGGGTGGGCAGGCACAAGGCCTGCCCCTACGGGGGCGGGGAGGGGGGTTGGGAGAGATGGCGCTGGTGGCGGGGTGGGCAGGCACAAGGCCTGGCCTTGCGGGGGCAGTTTTGGAGGGAAGGGGGAGGCGTGGTGATGGCGACCGGAGGGCAGGCACAAGGCCTGCCCCTACGGGACAGTTTTGGAGGGAATGGGGAGGCGTGGTGATGGCGACCGGAGGGCAGGCACAAGGCCTGCCCCTACGGGGGCAGTTTTGGAGGGAATGGGGAGGCGTGGTGATGGCGACCGGAGGGCAGGCACAAGGCCTGCCCCTACGGGGTCGGTTTGGGGGATTGCGGGAGACGGCGTGGGTGGCGGGGCGAGGGCAGTTTGGGGCGAAGGCCTGACAGCACAGATGCAGGGGGTAGCGGCTCGTGGTCAGAGAGGGCAATTCGGGTGCCTCAGAGTTCACCGTGGTCTGGCTGTGGTATGGTCGCATCCGGTGGTAAGGGAGTGTTAGACACCACTTTGAAACGCTGATTGACTGATTGAACTCTGGTATGCGCGCGCGTTCTGTGAGAGAATGTCGTTTGTCCTGCAGCCCGTACGGGTTAGCTTGAAGAGGCTGCGAATGTGTAAGAACTCGGAAGTTCTTTTGTCGGAGTGAGGGCAATGTCCGAAAGCGTGCGTGCGGCGGCGGGAGCGGCCGGTCGGGCCAAACCGGAGGGGGCAGCCTGGGGGGGCTACCGCCTGATTTCTCTTGCCAGCCTGGCGGTGTTGGCGGTGGCCGTTGTGATGCTGCGTCTTTACAGACTCGACGAATTGCCGGCGGGGATTCAGGTTAGTGAGGCCCTGAACGGGGTGGACGCGCTGCGGGTTCTTGAGGGGGAGCACGCGGTTTTCTTTCCTTCCGAGTTCAGCGGTCACGAGGGGCTGGTTGTCTATCTGATTGCTCTCTCGATCACGCTACTGGGACAGACGGACCTGGCGCTGCGCTTGCCCACGGCGCTGGCCAGCGCGGCAACTGTTTTTGTCGTATTCTGGCTGGGGCGGCTGCTGTTTGGCAGAGATGAAACGGGGCGGCCGACTGCCTGGCGCGGCATCTTTATTGGGGGCGTTGGGTCCTGTTTGATGGCTGTGTCGATAGGGCAGACGGTCCTGGGGCGCACGGTGTTTCGGGCCAATCATCTGGTCCTGCTGCTGTCGCTTTGCCTGGCATTGCTGTGGTGGGGTTGGCGGGAGCGACGGTGGTGGGCGGTTGCGCTGGCCGGGGTCTGCGCAGGGTTGGTGCAGTACACGTATATTCCGGCGCGGTTCACCCCGTTTCTATTCCTCGCCTTTGGCTTGAGTTTCCTCGTACCGCGAAGGTGGGCAGAGTCGAGAGACGTGCGGACGGAGATTCCCTGGGTTATTGCTTTTGGGGGTGTGGCACTCCTGGTTGCGGCGCCGATTTTTGTCTTCTTCGCCTTGCATCCTGAACATTTCTTCCTGCGCAGCAGTTCGCTTTCCGTCCTTCAGCCTGAGATCAACCGAGGAAACCCATTGGGGACCTTGGCGGAAAGTGTAATTGGGCATCTGGCAGCCTTTGGGTTCAAAGGTGACGTGAGTTGGCGTCACAACTTTGGCGCCATGCCGATGCTCAATCCGTGGGAGGCGTTCTTTTTCTGGCTCGGCGCCGGCTTGTGCTTGTGGCGATGGCGGAGTCCGGCTTGCAGGCTTTTACTCCTGTGGGGGGTTTTTCTGCTGCTGCCGGCGGTGATCGCGGTCGACTATGCCCCAAACACACTCAGGATGCTTGGCGCCACGCCAGCCGTCTACCTGGTCCTGGCTTTCGGCCTGTGGGAGGCCTTTGCGTTTGCAAAGGACCGTTTCTTTCCGAACAGGGCGACGGAGAGTGCTTGGGCACTGGGAGCCGTGTTGACGGCAGCAGTTTTGGTGCAGGGCGTAACTACATTCCGCAACTATTTCGACATCTGGCCCTTTGAACGGGGCGTCCAGTTTGCCTATGAAGTACCGTGGTCGGACTTTGCGCGTACGCTCGACACTTTGCCTTCGGCAGAGGGAGAGATCTACCTGGTGCCGAACTCGCTGGACCATCCCAGCCTGGACTACATTTACAAGGGGGCCGCCTCGGTTTTCTATTTTCCGAGAGAGACAGAAGACCTGGACTTTCTGGCGAGAGAGGTCGAAACGGCGATCGCGGCGACGGAGAATTTGAGTAAGGTGAAGGTCGTCCAACTGAACAATGTCCACGTAGGCTGGATTGGCAATGACACTGGACGTGTAGCGGTGCTGCTGGGGAAATATGCGCAGTATGTCGACACTGAGCATTTCGACGACTTCAGGATCCACAATTATGCCAATGTCTCGATAGACCGAGGCTGGACATTCTATGAAGGTTTGGCGCCACTGGCGGTCGAGTACGACGGCGGCATCTCCCTCATGGGTTTTGCCCTTGGTCAAGGCGAGAGAGAACACTCTGTCTCCGGGCCGATTGAACTCCGGAGGGACAGGCCCTTTTGGGTAGCGTTGAACTGGGAACCCCTTCGGGAGTTGGAGGTGGATTACTCAGTCTCGCTGCGCCTGTATAGTGCTGAAGGTGACGTGGTCTTTCAAGAAGACACGCACTTGTGGAATCCGCTGCATCAGCCCACGAGCAGCTGGATGCCGGGTGAAAGGGCCGATACCCTGTTCCAGTTCAGACTTCCGCCGGAGATTGCTTCAGGCAGCTACGATCTCAGACTCATTGTCTACAACATCGAGGATCTGGTGCCGACGGTCCAGGTTGGCGTGTGGGAACCGGTGTTCAGCCTGGCAAATGTAGAGATTGGGGAAGCCGGCGAGTAGTCGTCTCGTTGCAAAGAGAGACGGGTATTGACGTGATTTGTCAGCCTCCGAGATCATCAGGCTTGGTTGCTGAGTCGGAATCGGCTCACCTTCAGGCGGCTTATTCGCCGGTAGGGCGGCCTTCAAAGCATTGCCATTGGCTGGCTGATCGGCACGGCGAATGCTATAATCGGGCCTGGCCTGGAGCGGCTGCCACTGCCTGAGTCTGATGTGAAAGCTTGCCCTGGCGCTTGCAGATATGTGTTTGAACCGGGCGCCGCGGTTGCCCTCATGATTCCCAGGCGAGCCTTTTTTGGGTTGGGGGGATCTCAGGCCCGGTCTTTCGGACAGAGAGGAAACTGTGTGACTGATTTGGATACAGCTGGGACTGCTATCGGGACTTTTCTGGATGAGCTGGCGTCGGGGGAATCGACGCCGGGAGGCGGCGCGGCGGCGGCGCTGACAGGCAGCCAGGCGGCGGCGCTGCTCAGCATGGTATTGAACTTCACGGTGGGGCGGAAGAGGTACGCGGCGGTGGAGGAGGAGATGAAGGGTCACCTGCTGCGGACCGAGGAGATGCGCAGGGAACTTCTGGCATTCGCAGACAAGGACGCCGAAGCGTTCGGCGCGGTGGCGGCGTGTTTTTCCATGCCCAGAACGAGCGAGGAGGAGAAGGCGGCCCGAACTGAGGCGATGCAGGCCGCGTTAAAAGGGGCGGCAGAAGTGCCGTTCGCGATTGCCTCGCTTTGCGCTGAGCTGTTGGCACTGGCATCACCAGTCGGCGAGAAAGGCAATCCAAATGTGGTCAGTGATGCGGCAACGGCCGCGCACCTGGCCCATGCCGCTCTCTACAGCGCGCTTGTAAACGTCGACATCAATTTGAAGTGGCTCAAGGACGACGCCTTTGTATCCGAGATGGAGAAAGAGGCGGCGGCATTGAGAGCATCTGCTGAGGATAACTATAGTGCCGCACGCGCTGCGTGCACGGAGACCCTGGGCGTAGAGATATGACCGCACAACTATTGAATGGCCGGCAACGAGCCAAACAGTTGCAGTCTGAACTGTCAGAGAGTTTCGCCGAACTGGCCGAGGCAAGCGGCGTTCAACCGACACTGGCCGCCCTGCAAGTCGGTGCGGATTCAGGTGCGGCGGGCTACTTGCGAGCCATTCGACGCTCTTGCCAGGGCGTGGGTGCGACCTTGCGCCCTGTCGAGCTGCCTGAGGAAAGCAGCCAGGAGGAGGTGCAGGCGGCGCTGGCCGAGCTTAACGAGGACGAAGGCGTTCACGGCATCATGATGCTTGAGCCACTGCCGGAACACATCGACAGTACGCAGCTGATCGACCTTCTGAGCCCGGGCAAGGACGTGGACGGCGTTCACCCGCTCAATGCGGGAAGACTGGCGGCGCAGCGTGAGCCGCACTTCGTGCCGGCGACGCCCGCAGGCGCGATCATGTTGTTGGAAGAGGCCGAGGTGGAATTCAAGGGAAAGAGGGCAGTTGTGATCGGGCGCAGCGATATTGTGGGCAAGCCGATGGCCCTATTGCTGCTGCACCGGCACTGTACTGTAACCATTGCACACAGCCGTACCGAAGATTTGCCTGGAGTTGCACGGCAAGCGGACATTCTGTGCGTGGCGGTGGGCCGGCCGGAGATGGTAAACGGCGACTGGATCAAGCCCGGGGCGGTGGTCGTGGACTTCGGAACTACCTATATCGGAGGTTCTTTGAAGGGCGATTGTGAACAGGCCAGCGTGGAGGCGGTGGCTGGCATGTTAACGCCCGTCCCCGGCGGAACGGGCCCGATGACAAACGTTATGTTGATGGGCAATCTACTCAGCGCTTACCGGCGCTTCGTTTCAGCCGCCTGAAGCTAGTGTCCAAGAATCTCCACACTCTTTTCACGCGGTTGATGGTTGAGCTCGCTCTTCCCGAAACCGCTGAGCAGCTCTTTCACAGAATTTAGCCGGACCTGCAGGCGAGGCTCTTTGCAGGCCCACTTCCCACGCACCTGGTTGCAGACAAGCAGCGAATCACCCCAGATACTGAGAATGGCAGACCGCGGATCGATCTGAAGCTCCGCGATGCGGTCGCGCACTGCCTCCAGGGCAGCGATCAGGGTGTCGTACTCGGCTTCATTGTTTGTTGCCTGGTCCCCGAAGGTCAGTTGGACGATCTCCCGGGAGTATCCGGGCCAGTCCAGTGCGAAACTTCCGTAGCCCTTTCCGGGGTTGCCGCGGCTGCCACCGTCAAAGACGATTCTGATTGGCTCATTGGGCGCCTGTGTCAGCGCAGGCGGCGGGGCCAGTTGTGTCGACTTCCTCTGGTTATCGGGAGCGGATAAGGCGGGGCTGTTGTCAGAGGAGCGAGGCGCATTCCTGCGGGGACGGTCGGCCGGTCTGGGCGGTCTGGGGTCGGTCAGATCGCTGTCGAGCCGTTTGTCTTCATTCTCAATAGCTCTCAAAGGTACGGCTAGCGCAATGCGCAGCGGGTCCCGATCGGATAACAGATTCTCGGCTTCAATCAGCCCCATAGCCTTCAATTTGCGAAACAACACTCTTCGCCGTGCGGGCGAGAGTTTTCCGATTTGGATGGCAAGCTGGTCCAATGTGTTGTTCACGTCAACTGTGCCTCGCTCTTGCAACTCCTCAGTCAACCTTCGTAGGAATGAAACGGGTTCTCAGAATTCCTGCACAGGCCGCAAGAAGGAAGTTGGGGGTGATGGGGGAACTTCGCGGGGGTATTCAGAGAGGGTAGGGTTCAGGGAATAGCGTGGATTGCGTACAGTCGCTATGCAGGCTGGCGATCTTTCTTTTGGGCGGCTTTTGCCTTCTCCCAGAGGAAGATCAGGTTCGCCTGGTGGAAGTTCTGGACAAGCCCACCCAAGGGGATTCGCGTGCGACCGAACTCCTCGATGTCGTGACTAAGGAGCTCTCTCCTGTTCGCTCCTTGGGACAGGAGTTTATTGACCAGTGCCTCTATGTCATTCAGATATTGGATGCTCTCCTCTATGCTGGGCGTAACCTCGCCTCGCAACAGGATATCGCCGTGGCCCTGGACGATCGTCTCCAAATTGAATTCGTGCAGATTGTGCAGTGACTGCTTGAATTTCTCAATGTCGGCGAGCGGCGAAGCGATGACCGGCACCGGCATCATCAGGTCGCTGGCGAACAGCACTTTTTCTTCGCGCACATGCACGACGCAGACATCCGGTCCGGGACCGGGAGCGTGCATGATGTGAACGGTCTTGTCCCCCAGTCGGATGACCGAGCCCTCATTGAAGATGATTTTGGGCAGCCGGATTTCTACGCGCATGAGTTCGGCGGTATGCTCTCTGGCCTCCTCAAGCGCTCTGCGACCAAAGCGAACGAGCAGGTCGCGGGCGGATTCGTGGGCGATGAGTTCGGCCTCAGGGAAAAGACAGGAGCCGTAGACATGATCTGCGTGGCTGATTGTATTAACCAGATAGCGAACACCGGCGGGACAGACCTGCTTGGCAAAGTCGATGATCTGCCTGGTTTCCGAGGGGAAGGGCAGTGTGTCGATGAGAATGCCCCCTTCAGGGGACACGACGAGCCCAGCGTTCACCTCCGCGTAGAGCGCACTGGTGAATACCCAGGTATCTTCCGCAACTCTTGTGCGCGTTATCGCCACTCGCTACATCCCTTCCGCTATCGCTCGACCAGGGCAGACGTCAAAAAGGGAATTATACCACAGACGGGCAAGAGGGACGCAATGGAACGGTGTATTATGTGCATCCCTGATTTGGGCTGGGAACAGGCTGGCCGGGGATTTTTGCCAGCGGCGGCTGAAATTGATTGGCGTTTCCTGGTGAGACGCAGTGCGTGTGCCTGGCCCGGCGTTGCGGCGGCGTTCGTCGGTCGGGGGTGCGAGGGCGGGCACGTGGCTGCCCCTTCGGGGATCTGATGGGACCGACGGGACGGGGTCTGGCTGGACACCTTCAAATAGGCACCTGTCACCAATATCGACACCAGGTCGAATAGGCGTGTTGTAGGAGAGGGGGCGTTGGGGGGGGGGGGGCCCCCCCCCACGGGGG
>JAPPKT010000383.1 GCA_028819675.1 Caldilineaceae bacterium
ACTTGCCCTACTCGGCGACTGAGGAGGAGGTCCGGGATCTGTTTTCCCAACACGGTGAGATCATCAGCGTGGCGATGATCACCGACAGAGAAACGGGTCGGTTTCGCGGATTTTGTTTTGTAGAGATGGAGGACGATGCGGCTGAAGCTGCGATCGAGGCCCTGAATGACCAGGAGATGGGAGGGCGCACGCTGCGGGTAAACGAAGCGCGTCCGCGGGAGGATCGCGGTAGCCAGGGCGGGTATCGGGACCGCGGCAGCAGCCGGTGGTAGGCTCAAACCCATAGCCATTCTTCCATCCATATCGGATTGGCCGTCTCTTGTCGTTGCCTGGAGGCGGCTTTTTGTTTCAATTGGAAGCGGGTGACTCGGTCTGTCCGCGCAGTGGAAATTTGTTCATGGAATCGGATCTTCGTTTGGCAACGCCGCAGGACGCTGCAAGCATTCGGGCGATCTATGCACCTGTCGTTCGCGACACACCTATTTCCTTCGAGGTTGTGCCACCCTCGGAGGAGGAGATGGCCGCCCGGATACGGAAAACTTTGACCCGATACCCCTGGCTTGTTTGCTGCGCGCGGGGGAGACTGCTGGGCTATGCCTACGCGGGCGGACACAGTGAACGGGCCGCTTACCAGTGGTCGGTCAATGTTTCGGTGTATGTCCATGCCAGAGCGAAGCGCATGGGAGTAGGGCAGGCGCTGTACGACACGCTGTTTGCCATTTTGCGCATGCAGGGCTATGTGCGCGCTTACGCCGGAATCACACTGCCGAATGTGGAAAGCGTCGGCTTTCACGAGTCCTTCGGCTTCACGAAGGTGGGGACCTTTAGTCGTGTGGGCTACAAATCAGGTGTATGGCACGACGTGGGTTACTGGCAGACAGCGATTCAGTCCAGTAAAGGTCGCCCAGCCCCGCCTATACCATTGCCCGCCTTGCTGAATGGAAGGGGTTTGCAAGAGGCTTTGACCGCAGGATCGAAGAAGGTTGGCAGGGTTGTCGAGACCGTTGTGAAAGCGGTCGATGCCGACAACCTTGCCGAGACAGGGCGATAAACGGAGCAATTGGGACTCACCAATTGAGACCCCGGCCGCCTTTGGCTTAACACAAGTTTGACTGGTAGAATGCCCCCGGAACCCTCTCGTGTTCGAAACGAAAGGCCCCAGTTTAAAGGAAGAGACAGTATAGCGGCCGCCCCAGTGCATTGGAGTGCAACTGTGGATGACCCTTCGGTTCCGGACGACAAGGCCGTCGCAAGCCCCATTGCAACTTTGGCCGAAATACGAGCCGGCTCCTATTACGATTCGGTCGTGCTTATGCTGCTTCAGCGCGCGCT
This sequence comes from Caldilineaceae bacterium, assembly GCA_028819675.1. The sequence continues at coordinate 1,333 of JAPPKT010000383.1, forward strand.
GGCCGAGCTGCCCGGCGTTTTGGACGCGGGTGTCGTCATGGGCACGCCGGCCAACAAGGCGTTGCTTGCTCAGAGCGGCCTTTTGACTGACGCCCTCCAAGCTGCCGCGCCGGAGGACCTCATTCTGGTTGTCAAAGCTGAATCGGAATCTTCCTGTCGCTCAGCCTTAGCGCGCGTGGACGAACTTCTAGCCACCCGGAGATCGAATCAGACTGGCGCGTATAGACCCAAGAGCCTGGCATCTGCAACCCGGATGATTCCTGAAGCGGAGTGGGTCCTGACCTCAGTTCCGGGCCGCTACGCGGCCGGCGTCGCACGCGAGGCTCTCAATCTGGGCAAGAACGTTTTTCTCTACAGTGATAATGTCAGCGTTGAGGACGAATTATCGCTAAAGGATACGGCCGCAAGCAAGGGTCTACTGGTGATGGGGCCCGACTGCGGCACGGCCCGAGTCAATGGAATCGGACTTGGTTTCGCGAACAGGGTCCGCAAGGGCAGGATAGGAATTGTCGCTGCTTCCGGCACGGGTTTGCAGACGGTGATGGTTGGCATCCATCGCCTAGGCTGCGGCGTGTCACAGGCATATGGGACGGGCGGTCGCGACCTGTCGGCCGAGGTGCGGGCGAGTTCGGCGAGACATGCACTGGCCTTGTTAAAGGAGGACGCGGAGACCGATGCAATCGTGATTGTGTCCAAGCCGCCCGAGGCGTCGGTTGCAAAGGAACTGTTGTCTGAAGCGGCATCGTGCAGAAAACCAGTGGTCATTAATTTCATCGGCTATGGTTCGACTGAGGACCAGAATGGAGCCCCGTCCAATATTCGGTTTGCCAGAACCCTGGACGAGACGGCGGAGATTGCAGTTCGACTGACGTCGGCTTCAAGCCCGCAGGGCAGTTATGCGAAAGAGTCGTTTGCCTCTCAGGCGACGGCGCAGCCCTCTAACCTTGTGCCATCGCCTGAGCCGCAAGGATTTCTGCGGGGGCTTTACTCCGGGGGAACTTTGGCATACGAGGCGCTGTTTCTGTTACAGGATTCGCTGCCTTCGGTCCGTTCGAATGGGCCGCTGCCGGGCGGCCTGGTTCTGGACAACCCCCACCGCAGCGAGGGGCATACGATCATCGATTTGGGCGGAGACGCGTTCACGGTTGGACGGTTGCATCCCATGCTTGACAACGAATTACGAATACGGCGCTTGTTGCAGGAAGCGCAGGACCCTGAGACTGGGCTCATCGTTCTGGATGTTGTGCTTGGGGACGGAGCACACGAGGACCCGGCCACTGAACTTGCACCGGCTATTGAAGAGGCATTAGGAGCAGCTGCCAAGGACGGGAGAGCTCTGCCGGTTGTAGCCATTGTCATCGGGACCGACGCCGACCCGCAAGGGTTGGACAGACAGGTAAAGCAATTGGAGAGAGCAGGCGCTTGCGTCTTTACCAGACATGACTTTGCTATGCGTGCGGTGGCTCATGCATTCTCAGGAGAGGGACACGGAGGGCCGCACAGGTTACCAAAGCAGGAATCCAACGTCGCGAAATCGGCAGAGCGCGCGAGCTTTGCGCCAACTTTCGCTGCCATAAACGTGGGGCTTGAAACCTTTACCGACAGCCTGCGCGATCAAGGCGCGGAGGTCGTGCACGTCGATTGGCGCCCACCGGCGGGAGGCGACGAGAGGCTGGCCAGCCTGCTGACGCGACTCAGGTAAAGTTTGACGGTATGAAACCGTCTGGGCTGGCGGCGGACCCCACTTGCAGGTAGAGCACCAAAAGGACCACCGACCGAAAACGGCGCCCGGAGAGGCTAAATGGCAAATCGAATAGACAGCGCGAATGCAGAAGCCGTGGAACGAATGGTTGAGGCCCGTCCTGTGCTGACAGGGCTGGGGAAGGCGCTTGACTTGATTCCCGGTATGCACGAGAACCTGCTGCTACATGCCGGCCCACCGATTGCCTGGGAGGAAGCCTCCGGGCCGCTGCGGGGCGCTCTGATCGGCGCCTTGATTTTCGAGGGGAGAGCCGGGAACGAGGAGGAGGCCGAGCGACTGATCGTCAGCGGTGAAGTCAGCCTTGCGCCCTGCCATCACCACAGCTCGGTGGGTCCGATGGCAGGCGTCATCTCGCCTTCCATGGCCGTGTATGAGATTGAGAACAGGACGCACGGGAACCGGGCCTACTCGAATCTTAACGAAGGATACGGCAAGGTCCTGCGCTACGGCGCCTATAGCGAAGAGGTGCAGGAAAGGCTGCGCTGGATGCACGAGGTGATGGCGCCGGTGCTCGGGGCGGCGATTGCGTCCTGTTCGGGGGTGGACATACGGGCCCTGCTGGCCGAGGCGTTGCACATGGGTGATGAGGGCCATAATCGCAATAAGGCAGGCTCGGTCCTCTATACGAAACAGCTGGCCCCGCACATCGCGAAAGCGGCGCCCGACGCGGCCACGGCCGCCGACGTGATTGAGGCTTTGGGGGACAACGCGTTAAGTGTGCTGAATCCGGTCATGGCGGCCTGCAAGGCGATGGCAGACGCGGGGAGCGAGGTAGAGCAGAGCACGATAGTCACGACGATGGCGCGAAACGGAACCGAGTTCGGCATACGCGTCAGCGGGCTGGGTGGGCGCTGGTTCACGTCGCCTTGTCCGCAGCCCGTCGGTCTCTATTTTCCGGGATTCAGCGCGGAGGACGGGAACCCCGATATTGGTGACAGCACGATCACGGAGACGGCCGGGCTGGGCGCTTTTGCGATGGCGGCGGCGCCGGCGATCGTGACTTTTGTGAGCGGAACGCCGCAGGACGCGCTCAACGCCACGTTAGAGATGTATGAAATTACGGCAGGGGAGCACAGTTCCTTTACGATCCCGCAGCTCGACTTCCGGGGCACGCCGGTGGGTATCGACCTGAGAGCAGTGGTAGAAACAGGCATCACGCCAAGGGTCAACACAGGCATTGCGCACAGGGAGGCCGGGGTCGGCCAGATCGGGGCCGGGCTGGTTCGCCCGCCGCTGGGGCTATTCACCGAGGCACTCGTTACTTTTGCAGAGGAATACGGATTCTAATAGCAGAAACTGACTGGATGGCCGACCACAATTGAATTCAGGAGAACAGGGCTATGATCCCTTATGATCTTTCACAACCTCTCAACGCGGACTGCTCATTCTGGCCGTTCTATCCTCCTTTTGAGGTCAAGTACTTTAAGCGCAAGTCAGAGCACGGCGTCAATGCACAGTATATTCAGTCGTCGAATCACATGGGCACGCACCTGGATGCGCCGCGCCACTTTGTTACAAACGGTAAGACAATAGACCAGATTCCTCTGGACTGGCTTTACGGTGACGGCGTCATCGTTGACTTGAGCGATATGCTGGACGAGTTGGACATCTTTCGACCTGAGGATATAGAAGAGCGAGTCGAGGTGCGAAAGGGAGATATTCTCTTCATCAATACGGGCTGGCACCGGTACTCATTCCTGGCTGAGGAGGGAGACGAAGAGAAGTACATTCTTCGTCATCCAGGACCCCATCACAGCATTTGTCAGTGGCTGCTGGACAAGGAGATCCGCATATGGGGCGTGGACATGATTTCGACCGATCACCCGATGAACCTGCCGATTGGGCGTTTCCTGGGCAGGGGCGGCCTCGACCAGTGGGAGCGCGTTCGTAGGCAGTGCGAAGAGAAATTCGGGGGCTCCGATGCCGTAGACGAGTTGTTCCCTGAGGAAGCCTACCAGCTTACGCACAACGCGCTTTTCCCTCACGACTGTATGCACGTGGAGAACATGGGCGGCCAGATCGGCGCGCCGGAGTTGCAGAACAGGCGGTTGACGGTGGGCGTCTTCCCCTGGTTGTTCAAAGGCGGAGAGGCGGCTTTCTGTCGCGCAGTAGCGTTCGTGGAAGAGTAGGAGACGGTGGAGCACTTTTCGCTTGAAATCCAGGCCCTTCCTATGTGCTGCCGGGGACGGGAAAGATGAAACCCGCGGCATTCAGATTCCACGCGCCGCGCACGGTCGACGAAGCGCTGGCGCTGCTCCGGAACTATGGCGATGAGGGCAAGCTCCTGGCCGGTGGACAGAGTTTAGTGCCGACGATGAATTTCCGTTTGGCCCAGCCCACGGCGCTGATTGATCTCAATGGCATCGACGAGTTGTTCTTTATTCGAGAGGACAACGACGAGCTCCGGTGCGGGGCGATGACTCGCCAGCGTGCCGTGGAGCGCAGCGCCCTGGTGAAACGGATTGCACCTTTGCTCCACGAAGCGATGCCCTACATTGCCCATAGTCAGATTCGCAATCGAGGAACCATTGGGGGCAGCCTGGCACATGCCGATCCTGCGGCAGAGCTTCCCGCACTGGCGGTTGCCCTGGATGCGCAGATGTATGTGCGGAGCGTTACAGACGCGCGCTGGGTCGCGGCGCGAGACTTCTACGTAGGACTGTTCGCAACCGCGATGCTGCCGGAGGAGATGTTGGTCGAAGTAGCCTTTCCACAGTTGCGCTCTGGAAGTGGTTGGGCATTTGAGGAAGTCGCCCGCCAGCAGGGCAACTATGCTATGTGCGGTGCTGCGGCCGTCGTCGGACTGGACGGCAAAGGGGCGGTAGAGAACGCGAGGCTCGTCTACTTTAGCGTCGGTGAAGGTCCGGTCGTAGCAGAACAGGCTGCGGCTCTGCTAGTAGGAGAACAGCCCAATGCAGAGGCCATTCGGGCAGCCGCCGATACTGCAGCATCGCAGGACATTGACCCGGTAGGAGATATCCACGCCGGGCCAGCGTACCGCCGTCATCTGGCGGGCGTGCTTGGGGAGCGTGTACTGACCAGGGCCTGCGAAAGGGCAGCCGGGAGCGAAGGGCAGTAGGGGACAGGACTTAGTTTTGGACCAGACGATTTCCGTTACGGTGAATGGCCGCAGCAATGAACGCTCGGTGGAGCCGCGGCTCTTGCTTAGCGATTTCCTGCGGCACGAACTTGGATTGACAGGGACGCACGTAGGTTGCGAGCACGGTGTGTGCGGCGCATGTACTGTGCTGTTGGACGGAGTGGCCGTCCGCTCCTGTCTGCTGTTCGCGGTACAGGCGGATGGACGAGACGTTGCTACAGTTGAAGGCCTGGCCGGCGGTCCACAAGCGTTACACCCGTTGCAGCACGGTTTTTGGGAAAAGCACGGTCTTCAGTGCGGCTTCTGTACGCCAGGCATTCTTATGTCGCTGGTCCCTTTCCTGGAGGAGAATCCCGACCCGACGGAAGAGGAGATTCGCGAGCTGCTTTCGGGGAATATATGCCGGTGTACGGGTTACCAGAAGATCGTGGAGGCCGTGCAGCTAGGCGCTAAATTGATACAGGAGAAATCCGCGTGAATTCCTTGTTTTTGCAGGGCTTAGTGTTTTCCGGACTGGCAATTGGCGTCTTGGCAATCCTGGCTTGGTGGTTGTACCTTTCGCCGATGAAGGATTCGGGACGTGAAGGTTCGTCGAGTAGCCCATTGAGCAGGAAAACCATTTCCACATCGCCGCGACTTTCCAAAGTACTCGCGCTTCTGGTTGGCATTGGCGCACTACTTATCTGCATCGGGGGATACTGGGATCTCAGCGAGCATGTCGTCACAGGAATCGTTCC
>JAPPKT010000471.1 GCA_028819675.1 Caldilineaceae bacterium
CAACATGCCTCGCCGAACTTGGTGCCAACATTGGCCAGGTGCCCAACCGAAGGTGGTTCGCCAGACCACTCCCACCAAATCCCCGTAGGGGCACCCCTTGTGGGTGTCCAGGCCCGCCCTTCGCCCTCTTCAAAGCCCGCAGACCTTTTCAGCCGCCGCTGCCATGAATTCCACCTGCCATACCCTTTCCATCCCCAATGTGGACCGAACCCCGAAATTCCAGCGCAAATGCACCAAAATCAGTGATATAATAGCCTCGTACCGAAAAGACATCGATAAGACATATAGTCATCGCTGCGCGCGTATCGTCATTGAGATCCCATGACGCCCGCTGGCAGGGAATCTGAAGGCGCATGAGAGACCTTGGGAGCCTACAGGCGCCCGAAAGCCTGTTAACCAATTACTCAGCAAAGACAGCCAGGAAACGTGTACGAATTCAGGCGCCAAAGTCCAAAATAGGAAGACTGCCCGCTCTGACCCGACCTAACCCGACATGACCCTTCCAGACCCGACGCACTGCCCCCCTTCGCCAGCAAACCGGCATGAGTCTGTCGAAATTGAGACTCGTTGAGAGGTTGCCGGAACCGGGAACTGACTCCGGAATCGGAAAAACTGATGCAAAAACGTAACGACAACAAGAGCCGGAAAAAAATTACCCGCTTTTACCCGACTTTTCCGCCATTTCCGCTATTTCCGCCATATTCCCGCCAAAACACGACCCGCCATGTAAAGGTTCGTACAACTCTCGCACAACCCGCGCCGACAATGGTACGAGAACCCAGGCGCCAGCCAAGCTCAAATCACAGCCCATCACACAGATTACAAAACTGCAGTCCAGACAACCCGCAAACTCTCGTAAACACTCGTACATCTCTCGCAAACGCTCGTCCAACCACATCCGCACCGCGAGACAAGCCGCATCCTGAAAATCCAAAAAATCCAGCAAATCCTGATTCAGACAATCTCGCAAACTCTCGCAAACTCTCGTATACGCTCGTCCAACCACATCCGCGCCGCGAGACAAGCCACATCCTGAAAATCCAAAAAATCCAGCAAATCCTGATTCAGACAGTCAGCCCAACTCTCGCAAACTCTCGCAAACTCTCGCAAACTCTCGTAAACGCTCGTCCAACCACATCCGCGCCAGGAGACGGACCATATCCTGAAAATCCAAAAAATCCAGCAAATCCTGATTCAGACAATCTGGCCAACGCTCGTAAACGCTCGTGAACTCTCGTACAAGCTCATTCGAAACAAACTGCATCAGCAAGACCTTGTCACGGCCATCCGCGACACGGCCTGGCAGTCTTGCGCCGCACGGAGAACTGACTATCTCCTTAAAGCTCCCTTCCGATGGGATGCGTATGCCCTGCTTAACACACACATACAGAAACAGGTGGTTACCACAAGATGGTATAATGACGAGGGCATTCTGTCCTTCTGCCAGAACTGCCCGCAACCCATTTGAGGACCACCGTGAAGACGAATCTGAACTGGACTGCCGCGAGTCGTTGCCGCTTGAATCTTTCTACTGCGCGGGGTATACTCTTCCACGAAACCTACCAGTCCAGCCGGCTTCTCCAGGAAAACACGCCCGGCAATGCAGGCGCCATGGGCCGCCGCAACGCATATCCTTCCCATATACCCTAGCCAATACAGCCAGCACAGGAACCTGCGCCAATGCCAACCATTTCCCACGACAGCCTGAGAGAATACGGCGCCGCCATATTTGCCGCAGCCGGCTTTCCCGCCGACCAGGGACAGGACGTTACCAACCACCTCGTCGACTCCAATCTCGTCGGACATGACTCCCACGGCGTCATCCGCCTGCCCGGCTACATAACCGCAGTGCGCGAGGGCACCATGAAGCCGGTCGGCCCCCTCAAAATCGTGCGCGAATCTCCCGCATCGGTCGTCATTGACGCGCAGCGGATGCAGGGCATCGTCCTCGCAAAAAAGGCCATGGAAATGGCCGTGGACCGCGCCAAGCAGCACACATTCGGCGCAGTCGCCGTCCACCAGTCCACCCACATCGGCCGTCTGGGCGCCTTTCCACCTATTGCCGCCGAGCAGGACTGCATTGGCCTGCTGCTCCTCAATGGCGGCGGCCCCTTCACCGCGCCCTTCGGCGGCACCGGCCGCCGGCTGCCGCCCAATCCGCTCGCCTTCAGCGCCCCCCGCGCCGGCGGAGCGCCTCTGATGCTGGACATGACGACGAGCATGGTGGCCGGAGGCAAGGTGGACCTGCAAAGAGCGCGAGGCCTGCCAGTACCGGACGACTGGCTGATTGACGCCGAAGGCAACGCAGTGTTGGATCCGAATGAGTTTATGGCCCGTGATGCCGCGATGCTCCCGCTGGGAGGCTCAGTCGGACACAAGGGCTACGGACTCGGCATGATGGTCGATGCCATCGCCGGCGGCCTCTCCTGGGCCGGTTGCAGCGCCGACCCCCCGACTCGCGGCGCCTCCGGCTGGCTCGCGCTCGCCATTAAGATCGAGAGCTTCATCGATCCCGACGAATACAAACAGGAAGTGGAAAAGCTGGTTGAATGGGTCTGGTCCTCGCCCAAGTTGCCCGGCGTGAAGAGGATCTACTATCCCGGTGAAATCGAAGAGGAACGGCGCCAACATCGCCTTGAAAACGGAATCCCAATCGAGGAGAGCACTTGGGCGCGCATTGTCGAAAGTGGAAATGCAGTCGGCGTCTCCGCTCCGGCAGGACTACAGTAATCGACCACCGCCCGCACCCGCGCGGCCGCTTCTTCACACATTCCGGAAGGGTGAAACATGCAGAAATACAAGAAACTGTTCCGATCTCCCTACGCAGTGCCTAATGGCCTTCAAATGACCGCTGACGGTCTCTGGATCGTCGATCAGATCACCGACCGCGTGATGCTGGTCGAGCGCAACGGCGAGCTGGACTACTACGGCGTGCCCATGATGATTCGCGAAATCCCCAGCGACTCATCCAACACCAGTGGGATGGCCTGGGGCGAGGACAGCCTTTGGCTGGCTGCCAACGGCTCTGCCGACAAATGGAGGCCCAAACGGGCGCATGACGCTGGCAAGTCGGCCGGCGAGGTGCTGCGCGTCGACCCCGAGACCGGCAAGACCATTTCGCGCCATCCCCTGCCTAACGGCGGCGGCACCCATGGCATCGAATATGACCACCACGAACCGGGCCATCTATGGCTCACGACGCTGAAAGACCAAACGCTGACCAAGATGCGTATCAGCGACTGGTCCGTCCAGCACATTATCCCTCTGCCTTACACGCGCGCCCACGGCGTGGTGCGCGAGGAGGACGGCGTCTGGGTTGTCCATACCGGCCACCGCGTCATCGTCAAACTCAGCCTGGACGACGGCTCCGAACTGGACCGCATCACCGTGCCCGACACCGAACCGGAGCCGCACGGCCTCAGCGCCGATCCCGACAGCCGCTTCATCTACTGCGACGCATCTTCGGGTGCGGTCGTCGCCATCTCCGAGTCATAACGCTATGCCGTTTTCCTGCCTCCCCGCCTCCCTCTACCCCGAAATCAGCCGCGGCGAGCGCACGCTGGCCGACTGGTTCCGCCTGGCCGCCGACATCGGTCTGGACGGGGCCGACATCAGTGTGGCCCATCTGGACTCTCTGCAAAGCCCTTATCTGAACGGACTGCGCAGGCAGGCGCAGGACGCAGGCGTGGAAATTGCAGGCATGGTGACCTACACCGACTTTACCCACCCGGACCCGGCCGTGAGACTGCAACACCGGCAGGAGCTCCGCAGTTACATCGACGCCTCAGCACAGTTGGGTGTCAGCTTCCTGCGCGTCACCGCCGGACAGAACCACCCGGGCGTCAACCGCCAGGACGGTGTTTCCTGGGCAGCAGAGGGCCTGTCGGAATGGGTCGACGAAGCAAAAGCCGCCGGCGTCACGCTCGTCTATGAGAACCATGCCATCGGCTATGTCTGGACCTATTTCGATTTCTCCCAGACAGCCTCTGTCTTCCTCGAAATCTGCGACAGGACCGCCGGCAGCGGGTTGCAGCTCCTCTTCGACACCGCCAATCTGCTGGCGGTCAACGACGACCCGCTGACAGTGCTGGATGCCGTACTGCCGCGCGTGGCCGCAGTCCATGTCAGCGACATCAGGCAGGCAGGTTCGTTTGAGCCGGTTCTCATTGGCACCGGCGTTACGCCCCTGAATGCCATCTTCGAACGCTTTAGGAAAGCAGGTTTCGACGGTTGGATCTCCGTCGAAGAGGCCAGCAAGACCGGCGAAGAAGGTTTCCGCCGTGCAATCCCGACAGTCAGAGAACTTTGGCTGAACTGAAGCCTACAGACTGAAATAACGCCTATGTCACAAAAACGACCCAGAGTGCTGTTGGCCTTCAACGAAGACATTCGTTACAACCATGTCGATCCGCAGGACCTGACCCGGCTGGAAACCTTTGCCGACTGGGACTGGTTCTCCTGCGAAGGCGGCGGCATCTACGACACCAATACCGACCCCCAAGCCGCACTCGATTTCTCGAAATCGCTGCCGGGCCATGACGCCCTTGTCGTCTGCCTCGGAGCGCCGACGGTGACGGCCGACATGCTGGACGCCGCACCAGCGCTCAAAATAATCGGCGAAATGGAGGGCGATCGTTTCGCCAGCCGCATCGACCTCGACGCAGCCTGGGCGCGCGGCATCCGCACCGTCGACACCACAAACCACTCCTCCTACCCGGTCTCTGAATGGGCGCTGGCCCTGATTCTCGTCAGCCTCAAAAACGGCGCCGCACACTTTCGCCGCATGATCGCCGGCCACACCAGGTTCGACCCCACCCTGATGCAGGGTATGCAGGGTCTTCTCTGGGGCCGCCGCGTCGGCCTGATAGGCTGCGGACACATGGGCCGGCGCCTCATGAAATTCCTGCGCGCCTTCGAGACCGAAATCTGGGTCCACGATCCCTACCTGCCGCGGGAGCTGCCCGAGGCACTGGGCTTTCTGCAGACGAGCCTGGAACACGTCCTCTCCTGCGATGTCGTCGTCTGCCTGGTACCCCACACGCCCGCCACCGAAGGGATGCTTGGCGAAGCAGAGTTGGCCCGCCTGCGCCCAGGCACCGTCTTCGTCAGCGTCTCCCGCGGCAAAGTGACCGACCCGGACGCACTCATCGAAAGGCTCAAACAGGGCGATATCGTCGCCGGCCTCGACGTCTTCAACCCCGAACCGGTACCGCCCGACAGCGAAATCCTCCAGCTGCCCAACGTCTTCCTCAGCCCCCACATAGGCGCCTTCGGCGGTTCAACAGGGTCGTTAGGCTTCTTTTCCTTGATGGTAGATGAACTGGATCGTTTCTTCCATGGACACGAGACCCAGTTCGACCTGACCCCCCGCGTCAAGGCGAATCGCACCGGGGCGGATCCTTAGACTTGAACTTTGAATCCAGCGTGCAGTGCATTGGCGTTGATTCACCATACCTGAAGTGCTTCAAGCATGAACATATTTCACGACAGCCAAACCAGCTAAGTAGACGTTGTCGGGAACACCTATGGCTATTAAATCTCTGGACCAACATATCGAGATTACCCCTGGAATAGTAAGTGGCAAACCCCGTATCGCCGGACACCGGATAACAGTGGAAAACATCGTTATCTGGCACGAGCGCATGGGCAAGTGCGTCGACGAGATTGCTGCCGAATACGAACTGTCGCTGTCTGACGTGTACGCGGCCCTTGAATATTATTTCGACCATCGCGCCGAAATTGACCAGTCGATGGAGGAAAACGAGGCATTTGTCGAAGAACTTCGTCGGCGAACACCTTCGAAGCTGTTGGAAAAACTTCAACTCCGGGCGCAGAACGGAGAAGACTGAATTCTATAATGATGAACTCGTCTCTGAGGCCGTTGTGAAATGGCTCCGCCAGAGAAAAGTAGACGTGTTGACTACATTGGAACCGGGTGTCTTTGACACTTTCTGAACAGCAGAGGAAGGTAATGAATCTGGAACTCGCAGGTCAGGTCGCCGTCGTTGTCGGCGGCGCCAACGGAATGGGCCGCATGATCGCCAAGACCTTCGCAGCCGAAGGCGCCGCCGTTGCACTGCTCGACCGCGACCCGGTCGTGGGTGATGTGGCCCAGGAATCCGCCTCTCACGGCGTCGAAACCTTTTCCGAGCAGGTGGATGTCACCGATTTTGCCGCGCTGCAGGCCGCCGCGACCCGCGTTGAAAAGGAGCTCGGTCCAGTACGCCACGTTGTCTTCACAGTCGGCATCGATTCAGGCAAAGGCGGCTTCCCCTTCTGGAACCTGGAGCCCTCCGACTGGCCCCGCGTCCACGAAGTCAACGTCCTCGGCGCCGTCAACACCGCCCACGCCTTCTACGAGCCGATGATCGCCCGGCGCCAGGGCACATTCCTCTTTTTCTCCTCCGTATCCGGACAGATCGGCTCCCAGACCGATCCCCCCTACAGCGTCTCCAAGGCCGCCGTGCTCAGCTTCATGCAAATTGCCGCTAAGGATTTTGCCCCCTACAATATACGTGCCAACGCAATCTGTCCCGGCATGGTCGACACGCCCCTCCAGAGGCGCATCCACAAGTTTTCCATCGCCGACATGCCGGAGGACGAAAGACCAACCTACGAAGAATGGTGTACCGAGAAGATCGGCCGCTTGGCAGTACTGGGCCGCCTGGTTTCCCAGGAGGAAATCGCCTCCACCGTAGTCTTCCTGGCCTCGGAACACGCCCGCAATATCACCGGCCAGGCCGTTAACGTTGACAGTGGCTGGGTCATGCACTGGTAAGAATCCGGTTTAACAATGGGGTGACGCTATGAGTGAAACGAACGATACCAACCCGAGCCTACCTGATCTGGACGCCGAACATTGGCTCCAGGCCTATGAGCAGATGG
>JAPPKT010000054.1 GCA_028819675.1 Caldilineaceae bacterium
CCGGAAAAGCAGTTTCTAGTTTTGAGTTTTCAGTTTTTAGTGAACTGCTTTGTACATGGTGGTCAGATGGAGGGCTGGGGTCAGTGGTCAGAGACGGCGCTGCCCCTGGATCAGAGTTGATCGCGGACTCGTCATGGTTTAGTTGCTGACAGAGGTGTGGGAGACGTCGCCCAATTTTGAGATGGAACTCAGATTGGCGCGTTCTTGAATTTTGGGGCCTGAGCCGCTATACTTCTTAGTTGGGCTGCAAAACCGCCTTAACGCCGGTTGCGAGCGAAAGAAAGGAACGAGAGAACTTTCGCCTACTCTGCAGTCCGACGGCTTGCGCAATCTTTCCGGTCTGGCGCGGCAATATAACGGATTGGGCACGGACCGCGAAAGCGCTGAGCCGGCGCCGTTGTTGCCCACGAGCAGGGCGGCGCCGAGCCGAGTCATTCAGGCGGGACGCCTGCGTTTCCAGGAGGAGGAAGACGTGCTGTTGCGAAGGACCCAGACTGCATCATTTTGGCGCGATCAGTTCAGAGTTTCGGATGAAGATTTGGATTTTATCCATGAGTTGATCCTGGACGCAGAGTCGCCGATGACGACCAGCCAGCTGGCGCTGCGCCTGATCCAGGAGTACCAGCGCCGCGAGACAGCGCGGATGGAGTCCGAGTTGAAGAAGGGGGCGGTCTACCAGCCCAAGAACCTGTATGAAGTCGGTGAGACGCTCATCTTTCCCGCCATGGACTTTCTGGTAGGCGAAGTCCTGGAGACGCGTGCCGGTCAGAACCCGGAGCATGGTGAGTTCGACGTGATCCGGGTCGGCTTTGCGGACACAGGCGAGAGCCGGGAATTTGCGGCCAATCTGCAGACGGGCCACCGGCTCAACGGAACCAATGGTCAGGCGACAGGCGATGAGGAAGCTCTGCTGTCGGCCGAGGAGATCCATTCACTGTACCAGGAGGAGATCGAAGAGAGTCTGCTCTTCGTTCTGAGTGATGGGGACCGAAGCGAAGATTTCGTGGCAATTGACGAGTTCTGGTTGCTGGCCGACATGCTGGCCGAAGTTCATGTCGGTCATCTGAACATCGCAGAGGCGCTGATCGAGATGCAGAACCGGCCGATGTCGTCCGAGGAGCTGTTGCCGGAACTGGATCTGCCGGTTGAGGGTGTTGCGCTGCCGATGCAGGTAATCAGCTTGAACCATGCGCTTGGAAACGACGAACGCTTTGACCAGATCGGGAGCAGCGGCGGCCCCCTCTGGTTCCTGTCACGGCTGGAACCGCCGGAGGCGCAGACCATACCTCCGCTGCTGCGACCCAACTTAGGCCGATACAACCGGGCTATTTTGAGCGTGGAACTTCTGCAGATGGAGTGGGAGCTGGACGACGAATGGGGCGAAAGCGGTGCAAGCACGCCGGTCTCGTCGGTCGTTCCGAGCATCAGCTTTACGCTGACCTTCCCGCACTGGCTGTACGGTACGCTTCCGCTCAGCAGCCGCACGCGAGCGCTCTTTCCTCACAGCGCGCTGGATCGTTCCATGGTTACGGTGGTCGACGGCCGTTGGGGCAACCGGTACACGGCCTGGGTGGTCCATAGCGGACGGTACGTGTGCGGTCTGAAGGAATGGATGGTTGCGCACAACCTGCCGGTGAGCGCTCAGATCACGCTGGAGCGGACCAATGAGCCGGATGAAGTCCTCATTGACTACCGCCCACGCCGGATGAGACGGGAGTGGAGCCGTATAGCGAAGGTCGATGCGGAACGGCAGCGCTTCGGACTGGAAATGAATAAGGTACAGATTTCCTGTGAGTACGATGATGAGTTGATTGTTTCATGTGACGACCGGGAGGAGCTGGAAGCGTTCAATGCCGGTCTGGAAGGCAACGACGGCGCGCTGGCGCAGATCGTGGAGAGGATGGTGCCGGAGATTGCGAAGTTGAACCCGCAGGGTACGGCGCATGTCAAGACGATATACAGTGCGGTCAACATGCTTTGGCGCTGTCCACCGGGACCGATCTTCCATGCGTTGATCAGCAATCCCCGCTTTCAGGATTATGGGGACGGACTCTTCAAGGTAAGATGAGGATGCGAAGCCGGGATTGTGCGGATTTCACCGGCTCTTAACCATCGAGGAGGGATAAGAAGGAGATGACAGCGGCAGCGTCCAAGCAGAAACTCAAGTGGTTCCGACCGGACGTGAACACAAAGTTTCACATCGACTACAACTGGTGGGAGCAGAGCGGACGGAATTTCCGCCTATATTTGCGCGATCAGCTGTGCACGGAGTGCCGGGACAGGTTTCAGGATCATAGAAATACGGAAGATGTGGACTGGATCGACCCGGAGACGGGTGAGGTTCACCGAACGGATGCACTGTGGGAATGTTTGCGCAGCCGATGCACGAAAGATCCGGACTATATCAACGAGCATCTGTCGCTCACGGCGGCCTGCTTCCGCGTATTTCTGGCGAACAACAATACGCCATTGAGCCCATCAGAGTTGAATCAGCTCCTGCCGTGGAAACCGGCCCGCACTATTCTGCAGACGCTGGGCGGGCGCGTGGTCTATCTCGGTCTACGGCCGGTGCGCGAATAGAGAAAGGCATGGAGGAGAGAGCAGTTCTCTCTTCTCACGGTTCAGTTACGGCGGTCCCCTTAGGTTCCATTTCCCGCCCTCGCCAACAGATCCTGCGCGGCGCGATACATGGGCATATCCACCATTTTGCCGTCGAGTACACAGACGCCGCGGCCGGCGCGCCGGTGGGCCTCAAAGACGGCGATGAGCCGTCGCGCCGCCGCCACTTCGGCGAGGTCCGGCGTGAAGGCGCGGTTGATGATTTCGACCTGGCGAGGATGGATGGCCAGTTTGCCGCGGAAGCCCATTTTCTGAACAGTTTCACATTCCTGTGACAGACCGGAATCGCCGGCCAGGTCGGTGTAGACGGTGTCGATTGCCTGCAGGCCGAAGGCGGCGGCCACGGTGACGACGGCGCTGCGGGCGTAGAAGACCTCCCAGCCCTCGCGCGTGCGCTGCGCACCGATATCGCCGGCAAAGTCCTCGGCGCCAAAGGCCAGCGCCACGATTCTGGGATCTGCGCGTGCGATTTCGGGCAGATTCACCACCCCTGCAGCACTCTCCACAATCGGGAGCAGCCGCACAGATCCAACGGGCAAGTCTGCGTTGGATTCCAGAGGTGTCAGCCGTTCGTCGACGCGTTGCAGGTCGGCGGCGGACTCGACTTTCGGGATCACGTATAGCTGGGGCGCGGCGGCGAAGGTCTGGAGCAGGTCATCGGGCCAAAAGGGGCTGTGGACGGGGTTGATGCGAATGGAGCGCAGTGGGCCGTCTGGCGGCAGTGCGCGGAAGGACTCGACGAGCAGGGAGCGGGCTTTCTGTTTGCGGCTGGGCGCGACCGCGTCCTCAAGGTCGGCGATGATGGCGTCGGCGGGCAGTTCGGCGCCTTTGGCGATCTTGCGCGGCGAGTCGGCAGGCATGAAGAGGAGAGAACGCAGTGGCGGCGTCATGGGCAGGCTCCGCGAGGACGGGTGAGGCGGTGGTGTGGTGGTTGCGTACGGGTTGTTTGCCGGTCGTTTTATTTTACACGTTATGTGTACATATGGCAGGTCGGCCTTTTCACAGATCACTCCTGAAAGTCAGACCAGTTCCAGTCAGAACCGGCTTACGTCCATATCAAGACCAGTTATTCTGACATTATTGGAGTTTATTGGGGAATCTAAGTTGACATTGGCAGGATTACGTAGTGGAATACGCATGTTGTTATTCAGTGTTGGAGTTTGCCAAATCAGATCGGT
The DNA here is from genome assembly GCA_028819675.1 of Caldilineaceae bacterium. Next base: position 3,798 of record JAPPKT010000054.1, read on the forward strand.
GTCCAATGGAGAGGACCTGTCAGAGATTCCACAGGCAGATGAAGCCCTCATTTTGCGGGAAACGGGCGTTACGTCAGTTGAGCCTTATCTCAGCCATTTTATATCGACAGACAGGAGGCAGCATGCAAAGACAGTTAGTCAGTTCGACACCTCCGCGCGTGATTGGACGGCGCCTACAGGAAGCGCGCAAGGCTCGCGGCCTGACTCAGCAGGATGTAGCCGACTCCCTGGAAGTCGCCCGAACTACAGTTACCGCACTTGAAAAGGGCGAGCGGCGTACTCGACCGGATGAACTGATCAAGATGGCCCGACTGTTTGGCCGGCCGGTGGGGGACTTCGTCGGCTTGAAGGACCCTGTTGCCAGTTTCAATGAGCAGTTGCGCGGTGCAGTCTCTAAACTGGATTCACATGAGGCCCAAGACGAACTGCGGCAGGCGATCGAGTCGTTTCAGCGCTTGTGCGAAGACTACCTTCACCTTGAAGCTCTGAACGAGACGCCTCTGGTTCGCAGCTTTCCGCCCCAATACCGAACAGAAGGGACCTCTCCTGAAGTTGCGGCGGAGGATGTGGTTTTGGCCGAACGACACCGACTGGCGCTTGGCGACGGGCCGCTCCCGAATCTGAGAGATGCTCTCGAGAGCGATGTGGGCCTTCGAGTCTTCTCATTCTATCTGCCCTCACCAGTGGAGGGTATGTACGTGTACACGGACGAGCTCGGCGGCTGTATCGCCGTTAACGCCCGTCATCCCTTGACGCGGCAGCGATGGTCGCTGGCGGGCAAGTATGGCCGCTTCCTCACGGACCGCTTCCGCTCGGAGGTATCCATGTTGGGCGGGGTTGGACGCTCACGTTTCGGAGGGCGCTTCGCGGATGCCTTTGCCCGCTGCCTGCTCATGCCGGCTACAGGTTTAAGACGGAGGTTCAATGAGCTTTCTCGTGCGGCTCACGGCAAGATCGCGGCTGCAGAGATCTGCCGTCTTGCCCATCAGTATTCCGTGTCCGCTGAAGCGATGATGCTGCGTCTTGAGGAGTTGCGTATTTTGCCGGTAGGAACGTGGGGGCGTCTGCGTGATGCAGGCCACCACATACGGGAGGCACAGGGTCAGTCTGGTCTGCCTTCCCGTCGCCGTGACGAACGGAGTTTGCCTCTGCGCTACCAGTACCTTGCTGCCCTGGCGTACGAAGAGGGGAAGCTGACCGAAGGCGAGCTGGCCCGCTTTCTGCGGGTCGACCGCGTAGCAGCGAGGCGGCTGGTCCAGGAACTGTCCCGGTCTTCGTTACTCCAGGATGAAGGCCAGGTCACCTCGATCTCCATAGATCTCAAGAGCAGCGTCATCGGGGCGAAAGACCCTGTTCTCCACACGTAAGGGACGACAGGTTCCTTCGACGGTGTAACGATTACTCTCTACCGCACCAGACAGTAGAAGGAATTTCCATTGGTGACGCGGCGTTTCGATTCGATCATTCTTGATGCCAGTTGCCTTCTCAACCTCTATGCGACCGGTCACCTGCGAGAGATCGCTATCGCACTGCCCAATCAGTTCTGGGTCGCCGACTATGTGGCCGAACGCGAAGCCCTGTTTGTTTGGCGTCGCAGCAGGACTGATGGCAAGGAGGTGCGCGAGCCTGTAGATCTGAGTTCCTTTACTGAAGAGGGCCTGATTCAGTTGATGCGCCTGGAGGAACCGGTAGAGGAGGCCACTTTCGTAGCGTTGGCGGCTGAGCTTGACGATGGCGAGGCGGTAACCGGCGCGCTGGCCTTTCACCGGGGATGCGCTGTCGCGACCGATGATCGAAAGGCCCGCCGCGTACTTGGGCAGCTCAGTCCGCCTGTAGAATTGGTCTCCACCCTGGAAGTATTGAAGTGGTGGGCGGAAGAATCCCGTATCCCCAGGGGCGTACTGAGCGCGGCCTTGGCCGAGATGCAGTCGAACGCCAGCTATATTCCCGGCGTGCGCCATCCGCTTTACGAATGGTGGCGGTCGGTTGTGGGTCGATCAGGGAGTTGACGCGGCAGCTTTGGGCATGTTGTCTCGACATCAGGTCTCACATTGTCGGCACCTGCGTTTGCGCGGCCCGTCTGGCCGCTATCTTTCTGAAGGCCAGCGACTCAGATATGCCGAGCAGGCCGCCGAGCATATCGACGGTGATGTCAAAGAGGTTGTCCGGGTGGAGGACGCTCTGCCGGCTGAGGAGCTGGAAGCCCTCCTGGAGGATGGCAGCGACGAGAACGAGGGCCAGGGTGAGGCCGACGCGTCTGGCGAGCGTGCCGGACAAGCGCTGCATCAGGAGGGCGCCCAACACGGCGAAGAGCAGGGTGTGCATGAGAATGTGCATCCAGGCGGGACTGAACAGGGTGTTGAAGATGCGGTAGGCTATGGGCGAGGGCCGGAGGAGCCAGGCCACAGGCATGAGGATGCCGATAGTCCAGAAGATCAGGAACAGGTACCGTTTCATTCTTCTCCTTTCGGTGTACTTTCCGCTTGCCGACATGGTGGAGGAGGTCGACGATCAGAGTAACTGCCGGGGATCGATCCTGGTTCCCGGGATGCCGGAATTGCGCCGAAAAAGAAGTGTCCGTCAGGTTGTCCTGAAGGCGGTTACGGAGGTCCTGATGAACAGGGTCTCCCGGCCTTGAAAACGGAGGCCGGGGTTGCCCGGATCATGGGCCTGTGCTAGACTTCGCGCAGTGAAATTCATGCCTGACCTCAGCGCAATCAGGTCGCCTGTCAGACTGCAGAAGAGGGCGCTTTTGCGTTCACCGCGGTGAGGTCGAGGAGAAATCGTTTGTCGGTTGGGCCGCAGCAGCTTGCGGCCGTCGGGACAGCTGGCTGCGTGCGAGAGAGGATCACAGGTGTTTCGACGAAACGAACGGCCGCAGCCGGATGCGATCGAGGTCATCATCGGGCCCAGGGCCACCTACAACGGCGCGTTACGCAGCGACAGCAGCATCCGTGTTGACGGTGTGATAGAGAGCGGTCTGCTGGAAACGCTGGCCAATGTCATCCTGACGGAGGCCGCGCGCGTCAACTGCGAAATTCGGGCCCGCAACGTGAGCATTCGGGGATATTTTGAC
>JAPPKT010000082.1 GCA_028819675.1 Caldilineaceae bacterium
CGCCGCGCCTGTGCTGCGTCTAATCGCCTGCGGGTGAGTTGGCGGTCTGGGAAGCGGGCGGCGCGTGCGCGTCCTCTTCCAATTCCATCTCGGGGCGTGCAGCCGCATCCTCGGCTTCCGAAACAACCACCCTGCGGTAGACGGCGGCGCGCTGACCCTCCGCGACTGGACGGCGGTCGCTGAAGGGTGGATAGTTGAGCAGTTTGGCGTGGGTATAGCTGCCGATCAGTCGCAGGCTGGCAATGACCGGCGCGGCCAGAAACGCGCCCAGTATCCCCCCTATGCTTGCACCCACCACGACGCCGCAGACCACCACAACCGGATGCAGATGGACGCTGGTGCCGATTACGCGCGGCACGAGAAGCTGATTTTCCAGCTGCTGAATGATGAAGTAGACCCCGATCACGAGGAGAGCGAAGTTGAGGTTGCTCAACTCGAGCGTGGAGCTCCCCTGCGCCAGGGCGATGATGACGGCTGGGATCATCGCCAGGATCGGGCCGATATTGGGCAGGATTTCGAGCGCGCCGGCCAGAATTGCCAGAATCAGCGCCCCCCGCATCCCCATCAGGCTGAGCGAAAAATAGGTCGCCACGCCGATCGTTAATGAGAGGATGATCTGCCCGCGGAAGAAGGCGTTCCAGATGTTGCGCAGCCGGCGCATCAGCTCCACGCCTTCCGAATAGTATTCAACCGGGAACAGCCCTTCCACGTAGCGCTGGATGCGGGGCGCGTCCTTGGTCAAGTACAGGCTGATGAAGAAGAGTAGCAGCAGGAACACGACGATATTGACGATGCTGCCAACCACCGTCAGGCCGATGGTCGCGGTGCTGCTCACCACGTTTGTCGCCGTACTCAGAAGCTGATTGACGTAGTCCAGGATCTGCTGCGCGCCGGGCAGGAAGCGTTCCACCGCGATCTCATCGGCCAGCGTCTGTTGAATCTGGCCCACCACCCCTTCAAAGGTGACATCAAGACCGAGGATGGTCCCACTGGTTGGCAGGTCTGCGACCGACTCCTGCAGAAAGAGCAGAAAGGTTCGCGCCGCCGCCGGCACATCAAAATAGAGCGCCCGAAGCTGGGACAGCAGGACGGGCACAAGCAGAACGGGGGCCAGGATCAGCAGAACCAGGAAGAGCAGGTAGAGGACGATCGTGCTCACACTGCGGGGAATGCGCACCCGTTCACACAGATCGACAATGGGGATCAGGAAGTAGGAGACAAGCCCTGCCATGATCAGAATCGGCAGGACCGGGCGGCTGATCCAGAAGATGAGCGCGCCGACGACGAGCAAGACGATCAGGACCGTTCTCTTGGTCGCAGTATCCCAGTCGGTGTTCGGCGCCAGAACGATGCTTGCTTCTTGGGATTCAGGTTCTTCCGCTGTGGCAGGCGGTGTCGTGGAATCCATTGTATGGAAGCGCGTTCCCCTGCTTATGTCCCTTCCGGCTCAGGAGCGGGGAGACAGTCTGGCATGCGGAAGGAAGCAGGACGAAATTCTTATGCCGCTCTACAAGAGAAAACACGGCAGCCGCCCTAAAGTTGCGCTTCTGCCGCTGCGTATTCGTAACCGGTTCAGGTAGTCCCACCGGCCGCGCCACTGCCTGTCATGCGTTCAATCCAGTCCCAGCGATTCGTATTTCCATTCGGCCACCGGCGTAAATTGCGATGGGTCGAGAGCCGTTTTGGGACCAAAGGGCGCGGCCGTGACGCTGCCTACGTCAACGGAGCCGTTCTCTACGGCCAGTGTTGGGAAACGGCGACCGCTCGGGGTGGTGTGCGGGCGGTAGAGATCGCCGTGCGCAGCCAGGATCTGCGCCTGCACGTCGTCAGGCAGCATCGACAGGCCGGCGAAGTAGTGATGGCCGTTGCGTTCGGCGTGTTCGATGCCCAGCGTTGCCAGCACGGCCAGGTCCTCCAGCAGCGCCACCGGCCCCAGGTTGCACAGGTCCTCGGCGCTGATGATATGCAATGCGTCCGGCTCCTGGCGCTGGCGGTGGCGGATTAGGCAGGTGTTGGCGATGCCTTTGAAGATGCCTTTACAGTTCTTATGGCTGGTGCCCACGTAGCCGCTTTCGAGTGCGGTGGGCGCGCTGGAAAGCTCCCCGTCGGATTCGTCGATGATGATCGGCGGCCGTTCGCGCCAGGCGAGCAGGGCCGTACCCACCTCCTGGCTGAGGGCGATATCGCGGTGGAAGGGCTGTTCGACAAAGATAAGCCGCTGCAGAAAGCCCTGGAGGGCCGGGTCGGCGTTCAACCCTTCCCACAGGGCGCGAAAATCGTCGACGTTGTGATAGGTCTCGTTGCCGTCGAGCGTGTGCCTGTAATCGACGTTGCGTTCGTCCAGCAGCGCGGCGATGCGTTGCAGCCGCGCCCTGTCGGCGTTAATGTCGCCGCCGATCTTGATCTTGAAATGGGTCAGTCCGTAGGCCTGGATCGAGGCGTCCAGCGATGCGGGCAATCCGTCATCGACCTGGTCCTCGGGCAGGACTTCGTCGTCGGTAAGGGGATCGATCATGCCGACCGTATGACGAACGATGACCCGTTCAAGGGGTTTGGCCGGCAGCAGATCGGCCGGCGTATGCCCGGCCAGCTCCGGCCGCAGGTTGTCAAGGCGCATTCCCAGGCTGTTTGCGCGCACGGCCTGAGCGAAGGTCGTGCGCGTCGCCCGGCAGTAGCCGTCGATGATCGCCCGTTCTACCAGGGAAACGCCGAACGACCACAGCAGCGGCGGATAGTCCGTATCTGCGGCCCAGGCCTCCTGGGCCCGGTAGACGGCCTGCCACAGGTCGAAGACCGTGTCGGCTGCGCCGGCTTCCTGGGCGTGTCGGCAGGCCGCCTGGATTACGTCGAGCATCTCGGCGATATCCTGGGCCATTGACGAGTCGGGCACTTTGGTAAACCATTTGGGCGCCAGGCCCTCGGCGGCGATCCCGTCCGCCTGCCTGCCGTCCACTTCGATCCGAGCCTGCAGAAAGAGATGCGGCAGCGCGGTCATGGTGACGATGCCGTAGCGGAAGGGCATGCGGTTGCGCATGTTGAGGATATGGAGATCGAAGTCAAGCAGGCGGATGGGCATCTGTCGGTCCCCCGGTGTCTGTGCAGAGATAACTTGTGACTGTCGCAGGCTTACGCGACTGGCGCGGCGGCCAGCGTCTTGCCCTCACGCCAGCGCGCGCTCGTAACCGCGCAGCGTCGCGATTTCGCGCGGCAGGTGAACGTCCGGCGGCTCCCAGTTGATCCATTCGCCACTGAGATAACCGTCGTAGCCGGCACTGCGCAACAGCGCCAGCACCTGTTTGTGATCGATATCCCCTGTGCCGAAAGCCGTGTAGTCCGGCCGGTTCGCGTCCACAAACAGGTCGTGCACATGGGTATGGCGGATCCAGCGCCGCAGGGTGCTATAGGAGTCCGCCAGCGTCCAGCCCTCTGTGCGCACCGGATGCGCGGCGTCCCAGTTTACACCAATCGCCGGGTGGTCGACCTGTGCCATCACGGCGGCGACGTCGGCGGGGTTGCACCAGTCGTCGTGCGTTTCCATGCATACGACCACGCCGCGGTCGCCGGCTCGGCCCGCAAGGCGCGAGAGTGCGTCCGATACGCCGCCGATGGCCGATTCCCGGCTGATGCCGTCCGGAATCCGTCCGCCGAAGATGCGCAGCGCGGGCGCGCCGATGTCTGCGGCCAGGTCGATGTATTGGAGCGTTTCTTCCACCTGCGCGTCGCGGTCTGCGGGATTGGCGAAGCGGTTGCCGGCGGCCAGGCAGCAGATGGCGATGCCGGCGTTAGCGGCTTGCTGGCGGAAGGCGGTGCGCTGTTCGGCGGTCGCCTCAAGCTCCACTGCGTGATCATGACCGCCGGCGGCGCGCGGCTCGATGCCGTCGTAGCCGTACTGAGCCGCAATGGCCAGCATCTCCGCGAAGGTGGCCTGCGGGCAGGAAAAGCTCATAAATGCGTAGTTCATCGCTGTAAACTCCTATTCTGTCGTGTTCTCTCTGTGAATTGAATTTTGGAAGAGCGGCCGTATCAGGTTGCAGATATTTCCACCGCCTCTCCCGTCTCCGCTGACCTGTACATTGCATCAGTAATCTGCTGCACCAGTAGCGCCTGCGCCAGCGTCGTCTGGGGCGGGCGGCCTGTGCGGATTGCGGTTGCGAAGTCCTCCAGCAGGCCGCGGTGGATGTCGCTGTAGGAATCACTGCCCGACCACAACGTCCGGGAGACCGTTCCCTCGGCGCGGGTCGCTTCGAACTGCAGGATCTCCTTCTCCGGCGCCGGTGTCATCTGCAGGCGCAGCGAGCCGGTCTCTCCTATCGCCTCCCAGGATGCCTCCGCCTGCGCGGCGGCGTACTCGCCGCGCTCATAGATGAGCACGGCGCCGTCGGCGCAGCGCACCAGCCCGGTGATGTGCGTCTCGCCGTCGGAACCCGGGGCAACCGTGTCGGCGAAGATGGATGGCACGCGCCAGCTCTGCGCCAGGACCGTCTGCGGGCGCAGCTGCCAGCCGCTGATGCCCAGCAGATAGTCCAGATCGTAGCAGCCCCAGTTGACGAGGATGCCGCCACCGTTCAGCTCGCGGCTGAGCCGCCAGGCCGGCGGGTGCGTCTCCGGCGCCGGTGTTGCCGGGTGGATGACGCGGCAGCGGAGAACACGCAGCGGGCCCAGCTTGCCCTGTGTGATCCAGTCGGTGACGATCCGGTTCGACTCCAGAAAGTGAAAGCGGGAGGAGCAGCAGGCCGCGACCCGGTCCCCTTGGATGGAGATGAGCTGGCGCACTTCGCCGGCGCTGCGGGCGACCGGCTTTTCCGTCAACAGATGCTTTCCGGCGCGCAGGGTCTGCAACCCCAGTTCGATGCGGAAAGAGGCTGGCAGCGCCAGGACAACGGCCTCCACCCGCGCATCAGTCAGCAGCTCTGCGCCGCTGCTGTAGACCGTCTCCACCGTGCGGGCGGCGGCAATCTTCTCCGCCAGCGCCCGCTGCACATCGGCGACGGCAACCAAGTCGATCTGTTCGGAGACCGCGGCAGCCTCGGCGTGGGCGGCGCCGATCGTTCCGCAACCGATGATGCCGAGCTTCAGGGGTGTCATTCGCTCAGTTCCTTCATGCTACAATTACAGCCGACAGGATACATACCCTCACGCAAAGGAAGGCGCATATGGACGCCCCCGCCCCATCCTGGCAAAGACTCTATGCCGACGAAGAGTTCAGCTGGATCTGGCCGCCCGCATATGAACCGAATTCGAATCCACCCGAACTGGAGCAGATTCTTTCTCTGCTGGAAGCGCAACCAGGAGCACGGATTCTTGACCTGGCCTGCGGGCTGGGATGGCTGACGGTCCCGATGGCGCTGCGCGGCTTTCAGGTGACCGGTTACGACCTCAGCGACGCAATGCTGACACGGGCCCAGGAATCAGCCGAACAGGTAAGTGCGCAAATCGAGTGGGTTCGCGGCGACATGCGCAGCCTGCCAGAGAGCTGGACGGCGACCTACGAATTCGTCACTCTTACGCTCAGCGAGTTCGGATGCTTTCAGGACGAGGCGGACAATCAGCGGGTACTCGCTGAAGTGGCGCGTGTCCTCAAAAGCGGCGGCCGTTTTCTCCTTGACATTGTTGTGAACCGTGACGAGTTGATCCTGAATGGCGACCGCAACAATTCCTTTGATGGGGGTGGATTCCTTATCGCAGACAAGGGAAGCCTTGATCTCCTGAGCGGCATTTACACCAGGGCTTTTCAGTGGTATCAACAGGGCCGGCGCCACGAAACAACCTGGCAGATCCGGGCCTATACACCGCCGGAGGTGAAACGGATGTTGGACCAGGCCGGCTTCCAGGAATCGGCGGGCTACCGCAACTATGCCGGAGACAGCCTGACCCGAGACAGCGCCGGAATGGTGTTTTTGGCCGAGAAGTAGCCCCCTCCGAAACCCTATGTCGGTTCAGATGCTGTTGTCAGTTCAGCCCCTGTGACCACTCTGCATATTGGCGTCCCAGCGTAACCCAACGCCGGTCCCAGCACCGCCGTCGTCATGCCGGCGTGGTTTTCGCGGCCATGACCGCGGGCGATCGCGCTGACCGAGCGTGCCGAGCAGCCGTGGTCGCGGCCGTCGGGGAAGGCAGCACGCGCCAGGAGGAAGTAGGTGCGGGCCAGGTCCACGACGCGCGCCTGCAGCGCGCTGTCTCCCTCAATCTCCGCGGCCATCGCCAGCGTAATCGGGTTGTGGCGCCGTTCGCGGCCGTCTTCGAGCCAGCGCGGCGCGTCGGAGCGTTTGCCAACGCCAGATGCGCGGCGGGCAGGGTGTTTGTACTCTGTGTCCAAGGCGACTTCGGTGATGTCGAAGGGGTCGAGCCGGGCCACGGCCTCCAACACCACCTTGTCGTAGCGAGTGTCGCCGGTCCAGCGGCGATAGGACCGCACGGCAGCGGCGGCCGCGCCGGCGTCCGGGTCGGCGAGCTGCGCGGCCAGCGGCTCCAGCAGCCGTTCGGCCGCCTGGCGGAAGCGCAGCTCGCCGCTTTCCTGCCACAGGTGCAGAAAAGTGTTTACCGCGTCGGAGCCGAGCAGATTCTCGGCCCGGTCGACCTCCGCCTGCAGGTCGGGGGCTTCGCCCATGAAGGAGTAGTAGAGCGCTTTGTCTCCGGCGCTGAACTCGTACAGGACGCCGTTGGGGGTCAGGGCAATCGGCAGCGCGTCCCCGGCCAGGACGGCGTCGGCCCACTCCCCTGCATAGGCCGTTGCCAGTTCGATATAGCGCTTCCTGGCTGTCTCCGTTTCCGGTCGCGACGCCGCCAGCAGGCAGATGTTGACGCAGCGCAGATGGTCCGGCGTATTGAG
>JAPPKT010000506.1 GCA_028819675.1 Caldilineaceae bacterium
CCCTGAACGGTGATGGTCTCGCCGGCAGCCCCGGCGTCGGGGCTGATGAAGATTTAGGGGCGGGCGATGGCGCGCTGGCGGCTAAAACCGATCTTCTGATTAATGGGGCCAAACTCGCCGAGGCGAGTATCGGCCCAAACCAGATAGGCGTCGTTCTCGCTGGCGGCGATGGCGAAATAGTCGCCAAGGAAGAGCCCGTTGGGAAAGCCTTTGTTGGGATTGGAGGGGAAGTCGGTCACGCGCGTGTCACCTACTTTGAGATCGATCTCTTCCAGTTCAAACCCCCACGTCTCCCCCTGATCTTCGGAACGGGTATAGTAGATATGGTAGCGGGTCCGGACGGGGTCGTCGCGCATATCACCCCACATGAGATGGATGACGCCATCCGGCCCGACGTCCATGGCCGGGAAGAACTGAACGGCGTCGGTCTCGTCGGTGTTGATGCGTACGGGCCGCGACCAGCGGTCCCCGCCGTTGAGTGAGCGGATAAAGTATACGTCGCCCTCATCGAGCGGATTTTCCGCCGGCAGCGCGACATAGGTTACATAGAGTTCATCTTCAGGCCCTACCGATACCTTGGGGAAGGCGGACGCCCAGTAGCGGAAGTAGGCGTTACGGGGTCGGAACCCCGGCTCCAGGAAACGGGCGATACGCTTGGGCTCGCCGAAGGTTTCGCCGCCATCATCAGACTTGGACATATAGAATTCGGCGAGGCCCTTCATGCTTTCGTCGTCAGTGCTGTCGATCCAGGTTACATAGAGAGTACCCTTGGAATCGACGACGGGGAAGGGGCCCTGCACGACTCGCTTGGTGCCGATGGCGTTCGACTGGCCTTCAGTGTCGTCGATCTCGCCATAGGTGCGCTTTACGGTCGGGCCGACCGGGACAGGATCGGACCAGGTCAGACCCTGGTCGAGGGAGTAGGCCAGCATCGGCGTGGTCTGTACTTCAGGCGCGCCCAGGGTTGGGAGTTCGCCGATGTAGAGGATGTCGTAGATGGTATTGAATTCGACAAAAGTGACATAGACCACGGTCTGGTCTTCGATCGTGGGATGGGGGCCGGTGGTCATCCACGGTTTGTCGAGGAAGCTCATGCTCACTGTGCCGCGAATGCGGCCGGTGGGGTCAAGGACGGCATCGCTCTCAACATCGCTGCGGGCGCTGTCAACCGGCTCTTCCCAGACGAAGCCACCGTCTTTCGATGCCGAGACTGCGATCGAGGAGACGAGGGCGAAGCCGGTGGCGTTGCCGACAGAATATTCTTTGATACCGATAGAGATCGAGGCCATGTAGACATTGCCGTCGCTATCAAACTCCACCACCGGGTCACCGCCGGAGATGCGGTCTTTGCGCAGGTATTTGATCTGCTGCGGCCCCTCCCAATTCACCCCTCCGTCAATGCTGACGTAGGCCGAATTGTTAGGAAAATTGTAGTCGATCACACCCAAGACGAGGTGATCGGGATCATGCGGATTGACGGCGATGTCCGGCTCTGTCTGCAAAGGGCTATTACTGAAGTCGCGGGTCACCAGCAGGTCGCGGCTGAACGCGGGGGCTGGATCACGGTAGGGAACGAGGATGCCGGGCCCTACCGATTGTAGCAGCGGCGAATCACCTTCGCCGCCGGGCAGACTGGACAGATTCTGGCGATTGAGCGTGTTCCATCCCGGTCGGTCGAGGAAGATCCGATTGTCCACACCCTGGGCTATGAGCCATGCAGGACCGGAGAGCACATCCTGGATCGGATTCATGGCATCCTGAATATCGGCGGGATTCTTGCTGATTTTGCCGCGCGTCGGCAGTTGCGGAACCGGCATCTGGGCCGCTGCCGGCAGCGGCATAGCCAGTAGGAGGACGATCAATAGAAGTAGGGGGACTCGAAGGCCCAGGCGGAGGCGGTTGCCGGGTCGTCTGAACTTGGGCAGTCTAACCATGGGATACAGATCTCCTTATTATTACGTTAAACGCCAGCGACTCAGCCGCCGGCGATCCTTTCTCCGGAACACCTTTCCGCCGTTGTCGCCACCACCTTTGGACACGTTGCGGAGGCGGTACAGGTGGACGCAGGATTGGCCGTTTTGGTAACGGTCAGCCTGAATTTGGATTTCAACGGTAGGACATCAAATGATATTATAATAGCAAAATTGCGTTCTCAGTTTTGGTAAGCCTCACTCCCTTCGTGCAGGAAACAGGCTACAAAATGATTCGGCTCGACTTCACGGAGTCGCGGCGTCGTCAGTTCACACCGGCCGGCCATGAAGGAAGCGCAGCGGGGATGAAAGGAACAGCCGCTTGGCGCATTGACGGGACTGGGTGGTTCGCCCGGCAGGCTGGGCCGCTGGTGCAGTCGGTTGGCCGGGTCCGGTTCAGGCACGGCCGCGATGAGAGCCTGGGTATATGGGTGCATGGGATTGCGCACCACGTCTGCCGCCTCTCCCATCTCGACGACGCAGCCCAGATACATCACGACAATCCGCTGGGCAAAATGGCGGGCCGTGGCGATGTCGTGGGTTATGTACAGGAAAGCGATGTTGAACCGCTCCTGCAGCTCGCGCAGCAGTGCCAGTAACTCTGCCCGGCTGGACGCGTCAACCATGGAGACCGGCTCGTCGGCCACGATGAACTGCGGCTGCAGGACGAGTGCGCGTGCAATGCTGAGCCGCTGTCGTTGACCACCGGACAGCAGATCGGGGTACTTGCCTGCGATCTCCTGCGCCGGGCGCAGACGAACATCGTGCAGAGCCTGAAACACTCGCTCTCGCCGTTCGCTGTCGCTGCCGATACCGTGGATCACCAGGGGTTCGGCCACGCTCTCGTAAGCCGTCATAAAGGGATCGATGCTTGCGAACGGATCCTGAAAGATCGCGGCAGCCCGACGGCGGAACGCTTTTTGTTCCTTCTGTGATAAAGAGGTTATTGCTGTATTGTCAAAGCGGACATGGCCATCCGTAACCCTGACTAGGCCCAACGCCGCCCGTCCCAAGGTGGTCTTGCCGCTGCCGGACTCACCGACGACTGCGACGACCTCGCCTGCCCCGATGTCCAGGGTCACGCCGTCTACAGCATGGACCGACTCGCTGCCAAAGAGACCTTTGCGAATACTGAAATGTACTTTGACATCGTGGAGTTGAACCAGCGGCTGGGACGAAGGCCTTTGGGGACGGTTTTCCATTGCCATATTCAACAGAAATATTCGCCATAATGCGACATGTCCTTGAGTATACTCATCCGCTGTCAAGTGCGCAAAGATACGGGCAGCATCCGGCCTGCAAGCCGCCTTGCCCTGTCGAAAGTCGATGAGTGAGTGAAGAGGAGTAGGGAGCGAGAACAGGTTCTCATTGCTCACGTTTTCGTATCCCCTCCTCAGATGGGAGGATCCCCGATGAATGACCATGATCGAATGCCGCGATACACTGTGGTTCTCTTGTTGTTGGCCGTGCTTGCTCTCATTCTGGCAGCCTGCCAACCGACGCCCAGTCGACCCAGGGCGGCGACGCGAACAGCACCCGCGGCTTCGACGCCCACACATACGCCGACACCTATCGTCATTCCCACACAATCGCCGGGGCCGACACCTACTGCCACGCCCGAGCCGCTGGCCGAACCTGATCGAAACCTGGCGGAATCACTGAGCGCCAAGGGGAAGTCGTTGTTTGGTACCAGCGACCTGACCGGCGCCGAAGCGGCCTATATCGATGCGATTGCCGCCGACCCCAGTTATCTGCCCGCGCATCTGGGCCTGACCGATGTCTACCTCTACCAGTCGCAGTACTGGCAGCAGGCGCTGCAATCGGCCGAGAACGCAAAGGCGCTGGCGCCGGAGGACAGCACCGCCATCGCATACATGGCGTGGGCAAAGCAGGGGGCCCACCATTTTGACGAGGCAAAGGAGCTGGGACTGCGAGCGGTGGAGTTGGACGACGAAAACCCGACCGCGCACACGGCTCTGGCCGACATTCTTGTCAGCATGTATGAGGTCGACAGGGCCTATGAACACGCTCAGACCGCGGTGCGTCTGGATCCGGATTCGGCGGCGGGATGGGCGACGCTGGGATCGATCGCGTTCCAGATGCACGATTGGGACCGGGCGGGAGAGGCCTACGAACGGGCACTGGAACTGGAGCCGGATTTCTTTGCGTGGCATATCATCAACGCCCGCCATGAGTTTAATGTGTATGGCGATATCTATGCGGCGCGGTCAGTTGCGAAACGCGCGATTGAGCTTGTGGCGAACCATGCCTCGACTCTCTTCTTTGAGGCCGACATGGCGGCAGAAGAAGGCGACTGGGAGACGAGTGAGGCGAAGTGTATGCAGACGATCGCGCTGGACCAGCCGCATACGCCGTTCCCGGATGCGTACAGCTGCATGGCGCTGATGTTGCTGCAACAGGAACGGAATGCAGAGACGGCAGCCTATCAGGCGCTGGCGGAAGAGCGGGCTACGGTGCACCGGCGGGATGTGACGCTGATCCGAATGCGGCTGCTCAATGATCAGGATCTGTGCTCCGAGTCACGAGCGCTGGCCGAGGACTGGCTGGAAGCGCGGCCCTACAGCATTTCGGCGATGCGGATGGTGGGCGTGAGCTATCTTTGCGAGAGAGATTTCACAACGGCGGCCACCTATTTCCGAAAGACGCTGGACGCGCTGCCGCAATCGGTGAGCGATGCGCGGCTGCTGGCAATCGCCTATGCCCGCGACGGAAAGGCGCTGGAAGCGCGGAGCGCATTGAACGAGGTCCGCGCCATCTCCATCGATGATCCACTCTATTACCAGGCCTTGTATGAGACACATCTGATGCTGGGCGAGGTGGAAGAGGCGGTGGTCGCGGCCCAGCGGTGGGACGTGCTGCGGCCGGAGAGCCTGGATGCGCGCGAGAGTCTGGCCTTTGTGCAGCTGTACGAGGGCAATGTAGAGGCGGCACAGAGTATTGCCCTGGACGCGTTGGAACGCGGTGCACGCACGTCGACGGTGCTGGCGGTGCTGGGTGAGACCTACACGCGCATGGGTGAATTCGATAAAGCGCAGCCGCTGTTGGAAGAGGCGATTGAACTGAACAGCGACCACATCGTGGCGCGTCAGGCGCTGGCGCTGCTGTTCCTTGCGCAGGTGCGATGCCAGGAGGCGGAACCACACCTGAACTGGCTGATCGGCGAGGCCGATGATGAGGAAGAGAAGGAAGACCTGGCGGGCGTGCTGGAGCGTTGCCGGGATAGAGCGGCGCAGCCTACGCCGGACCCATCGATGCAGCTTGAAAACGATGAGGCCATTTCCACCGCGGTGGCGATCCTGCAGGAGGCGGACGTAGAGATCCGCTATCTGGACGTGGAGGAGAATGAGGAGGGGCAGCGGACGCTGGTCGTGGCCTATGCCGTCGATTTGGCGGTTGACGGGGAGGAGTACGCCGACCTGGAGCGCCAACTGATCTTCGAGCTGTCCCGCATCCTGCCCCGCATGACCTCCCAACCGGACGGCCTTGTGGTCGTCGCCGGCACCTTCAACAGGACAACTTCCGCGACCCTGGTGGCGACGAGGGCGGCTGAGGTGTGGCTCCAAGGACAGTTGACCGATGAGGAATTTGAAAACACCTGGCGACGCCAGGTGGTAGAAGCCTCTGATGAGTAGTTTCAATGGCTGGTTGCCGGCGGCTACGGCCGCGGGCAACTAGCCATCAATCACTCCCTCAAAGCAGTTACTGACTACCCCAGTTATTGACCACCGCAACTATTGCCCACTGCAATCCAGGCCGAGGGCTACAACCTTGTCGGCCAGTTTGGCATGCTCCTCGGCGGTGAGGGGCTCGCCGGGCGGGCGCGGGGCGCCGCAGTCTATGCCGAGGCGTTGACCGAGTACGGCCTTGATGGCGCCGTGGAACTTGAAGGGCACGCTCAGCGCTTCGGCGGCGGAGGATGCCTTCTCCTGCGCTTTGCTGGCTGCCGGGATGTCGCCGGCCTCGTAGGCGCGCCAGATGGCGACCCAGAGTTCGGGGGCCATGTTGGGCGGGCCGTCGACGCAGCCAGTGGCGCCAATCAGAAGGGCAGGCAGGAAGAGGCGAGAATTCCCGATCAGGCAGGAGAGACCCATTTCGGCGAAGGTCTTGACGTAGGGGATGTAGGGTGCGGAATGTTTGAGCCCGGCCAGTTGGGGGACGCGCTCCTGGATCTTGGCCATGAGATCCGGCGTGATTTCGACTCCGGTGGCGCTGGGGAGATTATAGACAAAGAAGGGAAGATCGGCGGCGGCCGCGACGATGCGATAGTGTTCCACGATGCCCCTGTCGCTCTGGCCATAGAAGAAGGGCGGGACACAGCAGATGGCTTCGCAGCCGGCTTTGGCCGCGTGTTCGGCGAGGCGGGCAGAGCGGGCGGTGGTGGGGGCGCCGACATGCATGATGTTGGCAATGCGCCCCTGGTTTTGGTCGGAGGCAATCTCGGCGATGCGACAGTTTTCGGCGTCGTCCAGGAGGACGCTTTCCCCCGTGCCGCCGGCCACCCAGAAACCGTGTACGCCGGTCTGGATGTTGAACTCCATTACTTGGCGAAAGGCGTCCTCGTTGAGGCGCCCATCAGCGGACATCGGCGTGATGATGGCCGGAAAAATCCCATTGAAGCTTTTCATGTGACACTCTCTTGTGGCTGTGACGGCGTCTTGGAGCCGTCATTATCGCACGGATGGGTGCAGGTGTCGATAGCACAGAAATGAGCGGGTGCATCCCAAATTGGTTGCTGGGTCAGGTAAGGCCAAGGAGCGCAAGAGGGT
>JAPPKT010000245.1 GCA_028819675.1 Caldilineaceae bacterium
GCGGGGGCGGAGCCCCCGCACAAGGGAGGGCCGAATAGGCCCGACCGCCCATAAAAGCAGTGGTCAGTAGTCAGTAGCCAGTGGTCAGAGGCGACGCTTATTCTGGCGGAAACTGGAATGGGAACTGACCATGGCATGGGTGCCTCCAGAGGTATACGAAAGTTCGCCCCAATATTGGGACGCACCCTCAGGACGGCTACACTTGACCAGTGAATGGGCTACTGCTATGCTTACCCCATCTCTGAGATAGAGAGTATTGGGATTTGCCCAGCCAGCAGATTTCTTCGCGTTTGGGCTGAGCCGACTAAACATGCCGCGACCGAAGCAGGTGTTGGCGGCAAGCCGACCGTTTCCGACCTGGAATGTCCACCCCTCGTCATATCCGTCTAGGCAGCCGAGGTTCGGCGCTGGCCCTCTGGCAGACAGAGCATGTGGCTACGCGATTGCGCGTGCTATATCCTGGTTTGTCAGTCGAAACGGTCATCATCCAGACCAGGGGAGACAAGCTAAAGGACCGACCTCTGCCAAGCATTGGCGGAAAAGGGCTGTTCACGCTGGAACTGGAAGAGAGGCTGCGGCAGGGCAGAATCGACGGAGCCGTCCACAGCTTGAAGGACCTGCCTGTTGCTGATCCTGAAGGGTTGGTTCTGGGCGCGATTCCGGCCAGGGGCGATGTAGCAGACGCGCTGGTTGTACGGGACGCGTGTGAGGCAAAAGAGACGCTCGAGGACGGTCTCTCGGTGCTTCGCGAAGGGGGTGTGGTCGGTACCGGCAGCCGGCGACGTGCGGCCCAGTTGCTGGCGAGGCGCCCGGACCTGCGGATCTTGGATATTCGCGGCAATGTGGATACGCGTGTGCGCAAAGCGCTCGATCCGGCCGGGAAGTATGACGCCGTGGTTCTTGCGGTGGCCGGGCTGAAGCGGTTGGGCTTGGCGGATCGCATATCGGCCACGCTTCCATTCGGGACGATGTTGCCGGCCCCGGGTCAGGGGGCGCTGGCAGTGCAATGCAGGCCGGAGGCTGAATGGCTGGCCTTTTTTGGGGGCATTGATGACAGGGAGTCACGCGCGGCAGTGACGGCTGAGCGGGCCTTCCTTGCCGAACTTGGAGGAGGCTGTCGCGCTTCGGTTGGCGCGCTGGGAGTTTGCAACGGAGCTGGCGAGGATGCAGGCAGCTCGGCAGAAGATAGGTCGGGTAGAATTCTGCGACTTTGGGGCCGGGTCAGTGCGCCGGACGGCAGCCGCCAGGTCGATGCCCGAATGAGCGGCTCGCCCGGCGGGGCGGAGCAGTTGGGCCGGGACCTTGCGCAGCATGTTCTAGGCCGAGGAGTGAAGGAGATAAACGAGCAGATTGCAGAGCTCGATGCAATACCGGACCAAAACCGGCAGCGATAGTCGACCGATAGCCGTTTCCACCCAATAGAGAAAGAACACGTCAGATGACTACCCAGAATCTAACGGGCCTTCGAATCGCCAACACGCGCGCCATACGCCAGGCACCGGATCTGACTCGATTGCTGGAAGCAGAGGGCGCCCAAGTGTTGCACTATCCGACGGTCGAGATCGAGCCTTGCACCGATTATGCCGAATTCGATGCAGCGCTCACGGAGCTGGCCCGCGGCCAGTTTGACTGGCTAATTGTGACCAGCACCAACACCGTATACATATTGGCCGACCGGATACGAGAACTGGGCATAGGGCTTGAAAGCATAACCCAGTCCAAAACAAAGGTGGCGGCCGTTGGCTCGGCTACGGCGACGGCGATTGCACAGGAGTTGAATCTCGTCGTAGACCTGTTGCCGGATGAATATGTGGCGGAATCGCTGGCTGCCAGCCTGCATGTGGGGAAAGGAAGCCGTGTATTTCTGCCGCAGTCGGCAATTGCGCGTCCGGTGCTGGTAAAGGCTTTGCAGCGGGCCGGCGCCGAGGTGCGGTCGGTGGCTGCCTACCAGACGGTTGTTGGCCATGGCGGTGATGATCTGCCGCAACATTTCTGGCAGGGAGACGTGGACGTCGTCCTGTTTACGAGCGCCTCGACGGTGCACAATTTTGTGAGCCGGCTCAAGTCCGAGAGCGGTGACGCCGGCATGCTCTGTGACGTGACCGTGGCCTGCATCGGCCCGATGACGGCGGAGGCGGCGCGGCGGCATGAGCTGCCGGTGCAGGTGGTGGCCGAGAGTCGTACGGTCGAGGGGCTGGTACAGAGCCTGAAGTCCTATTTTGGCAGCCGCCGCCGATGACGACGCCGGATTCCAGCGTCCGCTTCAACGGTCGCGTCGAGGATTATCTCAGGTACCGGCCGCGCTATCCCCAGGCGCTCATCCCATTTCTGCAGAGAGAGATCGGTCTTACATGCGACTGGCAGGTGGCCGATGTCGGCTCCGGAACCGGATTTCTGTCTGAGCCATTCGTCGAACTTGGTTGCGACGTGACCGGGGTGGAGCCGAATGCGGCCATGCGCGAGGGGGGAGACCGATACCTGCGCGGCCGGCGAAACTTTCGCAGCGTAGACGGAACTGCGGAAAGCAGCGGTCTGCCCGGAGAATCGTTCGATTTGGTGACCGCGGGACAGGCGTTCCACTGGTTCGAGCCGGCGCGCTCGCGAGAGGAGTTCAAACGGATCTTGCGGCCTCCTGGCTGGACTGTTCTTGTCTGGAATTCTCGACCCGCCGCCCTGTCCATTGTGACGCGGGAGTACGAGTCGATTTTGGAGGAACTGAATCAGGATTACCAGAAGGTAGCGGAAAAGAACATTAGACCTGAGACAATCGACAATTTTCTGGACAACGGTGCACGGCTGTCGCAAGCCCGCTTTCCCAATCTTCAGTCTTATACTTGGGACCAGCTGCGCGGGCGGGCCCTCTCATCTTCGTATTCGCCGCTGCCATCTGACCGGCGACACAAGTGGTTCGTCCAAGCCCTGCGTGCGCTATTTGACCGGCACCAGGAGGACGGCGTGCTTGCATTCCCTTACGAGACGAATCTATATTGGGGTCAACTCATGTGATGCGGGGCAGGCGGTGGATGCGATATCGTTTGCTTGCCATTCAGTAGGGAACATGGCACAGAAACTATGAAAACCTTACAGCCTGTGCAGACCACCATCAACGGTCATGCGACTGCTGCGGAGCGGGCTCTGCGCCCGCGGCGGATGCGGATCAGCCCGGCGCTGCGGCGGATGGTGCGTGAGACAGCGCTCTCGCCGGCCGACTTCATCTATCCGCTGTTCGTGCGCCACGGACAGGCCGAACGCCGCCCAATCGCTTCTATGCCGGGGCAGTTCCAACTCTCGGTGGACGAACTGGCCAGGGAGGCCGATTCGGTCTTGGAGCTTGGCATTCCGGCAGTGCTCCTGTTTGGCATACCGGAGGAAAAGGACTGGTGCGGTAGCGACAACTTCAGTCCCCACGGGGTGGTGCCCGAGGCGATCCGGGCACTCAAGGAGGCCGCGCCGGAACTGATCGTTATTTCCGACATGTGTTTCTGTGAATATACGGATCACGGGCACTGCGGGATTGTCAATTTACCGACGGTGGACGCCTACGACAACGCGCTGCCGGAGGGCTATCTGCTCAATGACCCGACGTTGGAGTTGATGGGACGGGCGTCGGTCGTGCATGCCGAAGCCGGTGCAGACATCATTGCGCCGTCGGCGATGCTGGACGGCATGGTGGGTTCGATCCGGGGTGCGCTGGACGGGGCCGGGCTTGAGCATGTGCCGATACTGAGTTACGCAGCCAAATACGCCAGCAGCTTTTATGGTCCTTTCCGCGAGGCAGCTGAGAGCCCGCCGTCGTTCGGCGACCGCAGCCAGTACCAGATGGACCCGGCCAACCGCCGCGAAGCGCTGAAGGAGGTTGCGCTAGACGTAGCCGAGGGGGCCGACATGATCATGGTCAAACCGGCGCTGCCCTATCTGGATGTGCTGGCGGCGGTGCGGGAGGAGTTCAACCTGCCGACGGCCGCGTATCAGGTGAGCGGGGAGTATGCGATGCTGCATGCGGCCGCGGCCAATGGCTGGCTCGACCTGGAGAAGTGCGCCCTGGAGAGCCTGACCAGCATCAAGCGGGCCGGTGCGGACATGATACTTACCTATTTCGCCAAGGACGCGGTGCGCTGGCTGGCCGGGAGGCAGTAGGGACTTTTGTCGTTTTGCGGGGAAGCGAAATCGGCGGTATTGCGTGTTGCGGCGGGCGTTTAGCATCGCATCCTCAATGCCCCAGATTTGCCTGTCCCATGCCGTTTGGCTATACTGATTCGGCTTTTTGAAGAGAGTCGGCGCCAGGTTACAGTGTGGGCCGACCCTTTAAGTTCGGAGAGGTCGCATAGTCTGGCCGAGTGCGCGGGCCTGGAAAGCTCGTAGGGTGAAAGCCCTCGAGGGTTCAAATCCCTCCCTCTCCGCCTCGCGTGTTTGCATCGCTTCGTCAGTCGCTGGGTCCTGTGCGGCAGGGCACCGTGAACCCCGTCAGGGCCGGAAGGCAGCAGCGGTAAGCGATTCGCTCTGGGTGCCACAGGGGCGCCTGGCATCTGGCGAAGCGGTGCGAACACGCGACTTTTTTTGGACCCATACCACCATTTCACTTTTAGACGCCGGCGGACAGCCGCCAGCCCAGCAGACCGGGCGCTCACCTTGCTTTCCGGGCAGGACGCCGCGGGCACACGGACTTGAATCCCCTTGCTGAAGCAGAATCCGACCCGTATTTATCTTTTCATAGGCGGCGGGCGGGCGCTCTTTAATGCGCTGGTATTCACGATCAACCTGATTTACCAGGTGGAGACTGTAGGACTGAATCCTCTGCAGATGGTGCTGGTGGGCACTGTGCTGGAGGTGACGGTCCTGTTGTTCGAAGTGCCTACCGGTGCGGTGGCCGACGTCTATTCGCGTCGGCTGTCGGTGATCATCGGGCTGGCGCTGGTGGGCTGCGGATTTCTGCTGGAGGGGTCGATCCCGATGTTCTGGGCGGTGCTGGGCGCGCAGGTGCTGTGGGGAATCGGCTATACTTTTCTAAGCGGTGCGTTGCAGGCCTGGCTGGCGGATGAGATCGGGGTGGAGGAGGCAGGTCCGGTTTATCTGCGTTCGGCGCAGGTCGAACTGATAGCGGGTTTTGTTGGTATCGGATTCAGCGTGTGGCTGGCGAGCCGCTGGCTGCAACTGCCGATCCTGGCCGGCGGAGTGCTATACCTCGCTCTGGCCGCTTCCATGGCACTGATCATGCCTGAAAGAGGATTCCGGCCCACGCCGCCGGAAGAAAGAGAGACTTGGAAGCAGGTGGCGAACACTGCCCGCGCAGGGTGGCGCGCGGTGCGAAGCCATCCGGCGCTGCGCATTGTCGTGGGTCTCAGCCTGGTGACCGGGCTATACAGCGAGGGCTATGACCGTTTGTGGACTCCGCATCTACTGAACAGCTTTGACTTTCCCTCCTTCTTCGGCCTGGGCGACTCGATTTTCTGGTTCGGTGTCATTGGTGCAGGGGCAACTTTGACCGGGATCGCGGCGAACGAGCTGGCGCGGCGGGGACGGGCAGCCGAGGAACAGGCGCGAGCCATCAACTGGTTGACGATGCTCTATGGGCTGTTACCGGCCAGTCTGCTCTTCCTTTCCTGGACGCGCAGCTTCTGGGCGGCGATAGTGGCTTTGTGGGGAATCAACTTGTGCCGCAGCACGATTGAGCCGCTGGAGAACGCGTGGGTCGTGCGCAATACGCGCAGTGCGCAGCGGGCGACGGTCATTTCGCTGTGGGGACAGGCGAACTCCATAGGGCAAGCGGCCGGCGGGCCGGTTCTGGGCTGGATCGGGACGGCGACGCGCATTCCGGTGGCGCTGACTGTCTCTTCAGCGGTTCTGTTGCCGGCGCAGTGGCTGCTGGCGCTGGCGAGAAGAGACCGGTCGCCGGGTGACGAGGAAGTCGGAGACTGAGAAACTCATATGAGGAGAGTCGATGGGCAGGGATGCAGGTAGAGAAGTAGAAGTGAAGATTGTGGAAGTGACTGAGGAAAATCAGTTGTGGGCGCAGCTTTGGCCAGTTGTTGAGCATTTGGAACAGCAGCCTTACATTGAGGTACAGGCTGGACATTTCCGCTCCAGTCACGTGTTCGCCGCGCTCGTAAAGGACCGGCCAGTAGGATTCCTGCGTTTTGTCGTGCAAAGACTGGGAGAGGACGAAGGCAGACCGCCGATCGTCTTTCGAGATGAGGTCCTGTACGAAGCGAAAATCATCGCATTCGGCGTGCTACCGGAGGAGCGCAACCAGGGAATAGGACGCCTTTTGCAACTGGAGGCGATTCGTCGTGCCCAGGAGCTGGGATGCTGCCAGGTCCGCTCACGCAGTGCATACGAAAATGATGCCAACTACCGTCTGAAGATATCTATGGGATTTGGCATTCAACCCAGCCTGGAGAACGACTCGGTATACTTTTTGATGGCTCTGCCGCCAGCGGCCAGTCGCTGAATCTTCTGGAGGCTGCGGGTGAGCATCCCAGTATTGGGGTGGGAACAGTCTGGCGGGGAATCGGTGCCAGCGGTGGCTGAGGTTGTTTGCCGTCTTTGGGCGAGCCGCAGTGCAGGCGCCAGGCCTGGCCGTACGGTGGCGTCCGTCGGTTGGGGAGGGTGCGAGGGCAGGCACAGGGCCGGCACCTGCGGGGACCCGATGGGACTGGCGGGACGTGGTCTGGCTGGACACTTTCCATTTGGCACCTGTTACCAATATCGACACCCGGTTCGATGAGGCGTGTTGTAGGAGAGGGGGCGTTGGGG
>JAPPKT010000144.1:0-155 GCA_028819675.1 Caldilineaceae bacterium
TGACGCAGGTGGGCGGGCGCAAGAGCTACCGGGACGTGAAGCATTACAAGCGGCGTAAACGCTGGCTGGGGTGAAACTGCAGGGGTCAGGGGTTAGGGGCCAGGGGTTAGGGGGGTGCCAGCACAGGGCTGGCGCTACTTTTTTGTCGGCTTGTT
>JAPPKT010000144.1:255-6711 GCA_028819675.1 Caldilineaceae bacterium
AGGGGTGGGTAAATGGGGTGAAACTGCAGGGGTCAGGGGTTAGGGGGGTGCCAGCACAGGGCTGGCGCTACTTTTTTGTCGGCTTGTTCGAGCATTTCCAGGATTAGCTGCAGGGGTGGGTAAATGGGGTGAAACTGCAGGGGTCAGGGGTTAGGGGGGTGCCAGCCGAGGGCTGGCGCTACTTGTTTGGCGACCTGTTCGAGCATTTCGAGGATTCGCTCGAGGGGTGGGTGGATGGGGTCGAACTGGAGGATGAGGTCGGTGGTGTAGGGGAGGACGCGGTCGGCGGACAGGCGGGCGGCGACGTCTTCGGGCGAGCCGTAGGCGATGTGGGTGCGCTGGCAGTAGGCTTCGGGGGTGAGATTGGGCGGGATGCCTCCCATGGCGTGTTTTTCGATTTGGCGGAGGGCGTCCTGGCGGTCGTTGCCGAGGTAGATGCCGCGTGAGAGGCCGATGCGGGGCGGCAAGGGGCGCTCGCCCCAGGCCTCGCGGAAGGCGATGGCTACGGGCTCCTGCTCCTGGCCGGCTGCCTGTTCTTCGCTGCCGACGAAGCGGCTGAGGAGCAGGCCGGCGTCGTTTTGGGCGGCGTACTGGGCGCCACGGATGCTGAGCGCGCTGAGCCAGAGGCGGTCGCCGAGGGTGGGGGCGGGCGGGCGCAGGCGCTGGTTGTCCTCTCCGAGGGTCTCGCCGGCGAGGGCTTTTTTGAGGGTGATGAGGGCGTCGGTGGTGCGCTGGTGGCGGCTGTCGATGTCGACACCGAAGGCTTCGAATTCGTCGGCGTCGCTGCCGCTGCCGACGCCAAGCTCGAGGCGTCCGTTGCTGATGATGTCGACGACGGCGGCGTCTTCGGCGACGCGCAGGGGGTGTTCAAAGGGCAGGACGATGATGGAGGTGCCGAGGCGCAGGCGCTTTGTGCGCTGGCCGACGGCGGCGAGGAAGGGGAAGGGGGAGGGCAGCATACCGCCCAAATCCTTGAAGTGGTGCTGGGCGACCCAGACCGCGTCGAAGCCGAGCCGGTCGGCGGCGTCAAAGATCTCCAGGTTTTCGCGGTAAGCCTGTTCGGCGTCGGCGCGGCCGCGCAGGTGGCTCAGAAAGCCGAGGCGGAAGGGGTTCGGCATAGCGTGTTTCCTCGCAGTATCCTCGCTAGATTTTCTGTTCCAAGACCCGTTGCCAGGTATCTGAATCCACGTTGCCGCCGCAGATGACGACGGCCAGGCGTTGTCCGGCGAAACGTTTGCCGGTCTTGAGCAGGCTGGCTACGGCTACGCCGGCGGCGCCTTCGATGGACTCGCCGATTTCGTGAAAGATTAGGCGCATGGCGGCGGCGATTTCGTCCTCGCTGACGGTCAGCCAGTCGTCGACGCATAGTCGACAGAGGTCGAAGGTGATTGATTGCGGTTCGATGCCGCCGGCGCTGCCGTCGGAGAGGGTGGGCAGGCTTGCGGTGTCGACGATGCGGCCGGCGCGCACGGAGGCGAGCATGACGGCGGAGTTTTGGGGCTGGCAGCCGACGGTCTGAATCTGGCTGGCGGTGGCTTTGACATGGCTGGCGATGCCGCCCATGAGGCCGCCGCCGCCGACGGTGACGAAGACGGCGTCCAGCTGCGGCTGCTGGCGCAGGAGCTCGACGGCGATGGTGCCCTGGCCGGCGATGATGTGCGGGTCGTTGTAGGGGGAGATGAAGGGCTGATTTCGTTGTTGGGCGGCGGCGCGGGCGCTGATCTCGGCGTTGAGGGCGTCGCCGGGGACGCGGCAGAGCGTCACGGGGAAGGACTCAAGCTTCTCTACTTTGCGGGGAGAAGCCCCTTCGGGGAGATAGATGGTGGCGGCGATGTCGAGTTGGGCGGCGGCGCGGGCTACGGCGAGGGCGTGGTTGCCGGTGGAGGCGGTGACGACGCCGCGTGCGCGGTCCTCTGCCGGGAGGTTGAGGAGTTTGTTGGTTGCGCCGCGCAGTTTGAAGGAGCCGGTGTGCTGGCGGTTCTCCAGCTTGAGGTAGACATGGGCGCCGGTGTGATCGGACAGGGCGGGGGAGAGGAGGAGCGGCGTTTGGACGACGTGGGGGCGGATGCGCCCTGCGGCCAGCCGGATGTGGCGGGGGAGGTCGGCGGCGGAGGGGGGCAGGCCGGTGGGATGGCGCTGTACTTTATTCGAATCTGTAAGCTTCGCAGCGCCATTTGTCTGCAGGCGACTGGGCGACGCAGCCATCTGTTGCTGGATCCTTGCCTGTTTCAGGAGCTCGTGCTCTGTTGGTGTGCTACAATGAAGAACTGTGTGTCTTCCCGTTATTTTAACATATCCCTTCGCAGCGGCAGGCCGGGGAGATAGTGTTGTGTGCAGTGAGCAAGGGCACACGCGAGGGCACCCACAAGGGGTGCCCCTACGGGTTGGCGTATTTTTGGGCCGCGGGTGTGGGCACACACGAGGGCACCCACAAGGGGTGCCCCTACAGGGGGCTTTCGGGACGAGCTTATTTATGCGAATTGCGATAATTTCGGACATTCACGGCAATTGTGTGGCGCTGGACGCGGTGCTTGCGGATATTGCGTCTGAGGATCAGGAAGCTGTTGACGGGTATTGGATACTTGGTGATCTGGCGGCGGCGGGTGCGCAGCCGCTGGAGGTGATGGAGCGGGTGCTGGGCCTGGACAACGCGCGTTTTGTGCGGGGAAATTCGGAGCGGTACCTGACCACGGGAGAAAGGCCGCTGGCGACACCGGTGGAGGAGGTGACGGACCTTGCGTTGCTGCGCGACTGTATCGGGATCCTGGAGTCGTTCTCGTGGACGGCGGGGGCGATGGCTGCGGGGGGTCATCTGCCCTTTATGCTGGATCTGCCGCTGGAGGAGAGGGTTACGCTGCCGGATGACAGCCGCGTCTTGCTGGTGCATGCGGCGCCGGGGAGAGATGACGGGAAGGGTTTCGTGCCCTGGTACAGCGACGGGGAGATGAGCGAGCGGCTGGAGGGCTGCGGCGCGGACCTTGTGTGTGTAGGGCATACGCACTGGCCGCAGAATTTTCATCTGAACGGAGCGCATGTGGTCAATCCGGGCAGTGTGGGCAACCCGATGATTCCCAGTTTGCGGGCAACTTACGCGGTGCTGGAGGCGGACGAGAGCGGATACCGGGTGGAGCACCGGGCGGTTGAGTACGACAGGAAGCTGGCGGAGGAGAAGGCGTGGGCGGTGCAGCATCCGCAGGCGGAGTTTATCAGCAGTTTTCTGCGGGGGGACCGTGTGCGTTCGTGGGGTGAACCGGAGGTCCTGAAATGAGCGGCCAGCCCAGCCAGTTTGGCTTCGAGTACTCGAGCGTCTTTCAGGACGAAAGCGTGGTGCGGGCCTACCGGTTCCGGCCACAGTATCCGGCTGCCACGTTTGAACTGCTGGTGGAACTGTTGCCAGCGGGTTGCAGGCCGCGGGCAGTGCTGGACGCGGGTTGCGGGACGGGATTTGTGGCGCGGCCGCTGGCGCGGCTGGTGGACCGGGTGGATGCGGTGGACTTTTCGGCGGCGGCAATCCGGGAGGGCAGACGGTTGCCGGGCGGAGATCATCCGGGTCTGCGCTGGATTGAAGGGCCTATTGAGTCGGCGGCTGTGGACCCGCCCTACTGTCTGATCACGGCGGGGGCGAGTTTGCACTGGTTCGATTGGGACACGGCGTTTCCGCGCTTTGCGCGGCTGCTGGCGGAGGACGGGCTGTTCGCGGCGGTGGGGATGGAGCATGAGAGGCCGGCGTGGATGCGAGAGGAGCTGGGTCCGGTGCTGGCGCGTTATTCGATGAACAAGGCGTTTGCGCCGTACAGCGCGGCGGGGATCCTGGCGGAGCTGGAGGAGCGAGGGCTATTCCGGCTGTTGGGCAGCGCGCAGACCGACATGATCGAGTGGCGGCAGCCTATCGGCGAGTGGGTGGAGAGCATCCATGCGCGCAACGGCTTTTCGCGGGACCGGATGGATGCGAGGGAGGCGGCAGAGGCTGACGCGCTATTTGCCGAGATGGCGGCGCGTCATGCGGATGGTGGGGACGGTATGATCACGCATCGTTACGCCGGCAGGTTGTTGTGGGGGCGCCCGCTGCAGCCGAACGGATAGACTGGGGCAGGTTCAGGCCCACAGCATGCCGTCCTCGTCGCGTTCAAGCTCCTTTTCTGCGAAGAGGGCGTTTTCGGCGACCTGGGCGGGCTGTTCGTGCTCGAACCAGTGGCGCCACTGGGCGGGGGCGTTGATATCCTCGCCGCCGTGGTCGGTGCGGCGGGTGCGGACGCGGAGCATGAGGGGGGTGTTGACGCTGGCGCCGCTGACGATGACCTGACCTTTGCTGAGGGCGGGCAGCTCCTTGAGCATATCGCGGCCGACGCTTTCGACGGACTCGGCGATGCGGTTCTGGTCGATGGGGTTGGTGATGCGCATGATGCACTGGGTCATGCACTGGCTGAGGACGTCGCTGTCGAGGCGGCCGGGCCGTTGGGAGATGAGGCCGACGCCTACGCCGAACTTGCGGCCCTCGCTGAGGATGGTCTTGAGCTGGTCGGAGCTGACGGCGTCGGCGTTGGCGGGCGCGAAGTTGTGGGCCTCTTCGAGGAGGCTGAAGACGGGGAAGGGCATGTGGTTGCGGTCGGTGCGCTGGAGCTTGCCTTTCTCGGTGTCGATGCGGGCCTGGTAGACGCGGCGCAGAAGGGTAGCGACGATAACCTGTTGCTCTCTGCGCTCAACTTCATTCAGTTGGACGAGGGTACACATTCCCGGCTGGAAGAGCTCGTCCAGTTCGATATTTTCGAAGTCGTTGAAGATGCTGCTTCCGCGCAGGGCGGCGCCCAACCGCCAGATGAGGGCGCCGGTTGTGGGATCGTCATCGGCGGCTTCATCCTCACCCTGCGGGCCGTCCCCCACCTCGCGCACGGCCCTAAGCAGCTGTTCCAAGGTATATTTGTCTTCACCCCAGGTGCGTTCGGCGTATCTGAAGGCGCGGCCAAGTTGGTAGTGCATCTTCTCTGACAGGTTGGGCAGGAGATAGCGCAGGTCGGGCAGGGTGAGGCTGCTGATGCGGACGCGCAGGTCGTGGGGGCGGAAGATGCGCACCCCGGGGCTGTAGCTGCCGTCGCGGAATTCCTCCTTATTCTGAACTTGCTGCAGGGTATCGTATTCGCCGTGGGGGTCGATGACGAGGACTGCGGCGCGGTTGTAGGGCATCAGGAGTTCTTCGAGGAGGACGCCGGCGAGATAGCTTTTGCCGCTGCCGGTGCTGGCGATGATGGCGAGGTGTGTGCTGGTGAAGCCGCGCACGTCGAGGGCGACGGGCACGGCGCCGGGGTCGCGGCTGAGCAGGTCGCCGATGTATGCGCTGCCGAGTTGGCCCTGGCGGCCGCGGCTGAGGAGTTCGGTCAGGGTTTCGTTTTCGGCGATGAAGACGGGTGCGCCGCCTTGCGGGGGCACGCGCGGGTTGGTGAAGTCGTGGAGGCGTTCGTCGTAGTAGCCGAGGACGGTGACGGTGAGCTCGAAGAGTTCGGTGGCATCGCTTTCGTAGCCGAGCATGGCGGCGACGGTGTGGGGCGGCACGGCCGGGTCGGCCATGAAGGTATCGGGGAAGAGTTTGACGGCGGTGCGGGCGGTGATACGGCCGAGGATCTGGCGCTGGCTGCGGTCGACGGGGGCGGTGTAGTAGACGAACTCACCGTGCTTGAGCTGGCGGTCGGGATCGGGGGCGATGAAGGTAAAGTCGTGGAGGGTTTCGCCCGGTCCTTTGACGGTACCGATGGGAGTTTTCAGTTTTTGGTTTTCAGTTTTTAGTTGCTCCACTCACTACTCCCTGGCGATAAAACTGAAGGCCTGGAATTTGATGCCAGGCATTGCGGATGCGGTTTATCCGGCGGGCTGCACGATGGATTTCCAGGCGACATTGTTACGCATGACCTGGAGGATGGCCTTCTCCTCGGGGAAGAGGGCATCCAAGTGGTCGATGATCTGGACAAGGAGGGCGGGGACGAGCGGATTGTTGTGGGCGAGGAGCGTAGCCGCGTAACGCAGAGCGGGGCGGCCGTTGCGGTCGCGGTGGAACTGCCGGACCTCCTCGTCAGTCAGGCGGCGAACGGTGGCGCCGACCTCGGCGGAAAGCCGCGGGGTCCCCTGCTGCAGGCCGGTCTCGTCATGCCAGCCCAGGGCCAGCAGACCGACCAACATGGCGGTCTCGTCGATAAGATCGGGGCTGAACACGGCCTGTTCAGTGTGGGAGGTGAGCCGGGGCCCCAGGTTGGTAAAGCTTGGATTGACGAGCATTGAGTTGTAGACGACGCCGATCAAGCATGGCGCGCCGGTCGCGGTGTTTTGCTCAGTGGCTGGAGACGTTGCAGGGAAGAGGGGCAGAGAGATGGCAACGAAGGAACCGAAGGCGTAGGCGTCCGGTGGGGGCCGCTGTTCCTGGTCCATGGGGCCGAAGAGCTGGCAGACGTAGTCGATATGGGAATTGGA
>JAPPKT010000599.1:0-5880 GCA_028819675.1 Caldilineaceae bacterium
GCGCGGATGGTGTAGTAGTAGGTCGTCCCGGCGGTAACGGTCGTGTGCGTGTAGGCGGTGCCGGTCAGGTTGGCTCCTCCTATTGGTTGCCAGGCGGGTAGCGGATCCCACCACACCATCAGCTCGTAGCGCACCGCGCCCTGCACCGCGCCCCAACGCAGCGCGACGCCGCCCTCTGCCGCCGCCGCGGTCAGCGCCGGTGTCGAGAACCCGGCTGCAGTTGCGGTCGGCGCCGGTGTAACCGTTGACGTCCCGCCAGCCGGCCCCTCTTGCGATGCGGTCACGGATGGATACCGGTTCGTCTCCGCACCCAGCCAGCCGCTTGTCTCGCCGTCCGCGTTCACGGCGCGGATGGTGTAGTAGTAGGTCGTCCCGGCGGTAACGTTCGTGTGCGTGTAGGAGATGCCGGTCAGATTGGCACCCCCTATCGGCTGCCAGCCTGTGCCGGCGTCCCACCACACCATCAGTTCGTAGCGCGCCGCGCCCGACACCTCTGTCCAACGCAGCTCGACCGCGTCTGCGCCCGCCTGCGCGGTCAGTTGTGGAACAGAGGGCGCGGATGCCGCCGGTGTAGGTGTCGAAAGCCTGGCTGCAGTTGCGGTCGGCGCCGGTGTAACCGTTGACGTCCCGCCAGCCGGTACCTCTTGCGATGCGGTCACGGACGGATACCGGTTCGTCTCCGCACCCAGCCAGCCGCTTGTCTCGCCGTCCGCGTTCACGGCGCGGATGGTGTAGTAGTAGGTCGTCCCGGCGGTAACGTTCGTGTGCGTGTAGGAGATGCCGGTCAGATTGGCACCCCCTATCGGCTGCCAGCCTGTGCCGGCGTCCCACCACACCATCAGTTCGTAGCGCGCCGCGCCCGACACCTCTGTCCAACGCAACTCGACCGCGTCTGCGCCCGCCTGCGCGGTCAGCTGTGGAACAGAGGGTGCGGATGCCGCCGGTGTTGGTGTCGGCGTTGCCGTCTCAACAGGGACAACGGTGCCGGTGGGCGTGACGGTTTCGGTGGGCGTCACGGTCGGTGTTGCCGTTGGCGTCCAAGTCGGTTGTCCGGGCCTGCGCGTCGGGATTCTGGTGCTGGTTTCGGTATGGGTTGGTGTCGGCGTTATGGTTGGTGTGACTGTCGGTGTCTCAGTCGGCGTCGGTGTCTCAGTCGGCGTCGCTGTCGGTTCCGTCGGCGTCGCTGTCGGTACTGGCGTCGAAGTGTGATCACGAATGCGCGGCCTCAACTGAGCCAAGTGTACATTGCGATGATAGTTGCATATATGCTGGCCACTTGCATTGCCGCCGTCGGGATGAGGCCCGGCTTTCCATGGACCATGCGTGGTAGTTCTCTCCGGATCCTCGTCCCTAAAGGTAACGGTATATCCATACCCATCCGTCTCGTCACCTGCGCACGGACTGAAATAAATATGGCTCGCCATCACAACCGGCGCATCACGCGTCAGCATCGTCATAGCCATCGCGATGATCATGCAGATCGCGACCACTATGGTCCTGTTCATCCTGCCTTCCCTCATTCTAGAGAGCATTTTCTCCCTCCTTCTTCGCCACTGCAGAAGCACAGCGTCGACATAGCACTAATACGCATCGTTCCCAGATCAATCGGTTTCGTTGTTCTGGCAGGGGCAATCCGGAAGCGGGTCGGGATCGGTAAAGACGACGACATCCCTGATCACCTGTCCGCCCCTGGTCGTCAGCCAGCGCCGCCGCCTTGCTCCACACCGGCAGTGTTCGATACGTTCTGTCATTCCGCCCTCATATTCATCGGAACGGTGCAGGACCCATTCATGCGTTGCCATCGTTCGTTGTGAAAAGGTCATTGGATTTTTCCGTGTGAGCGATGGGGCCGCCCGCCGCGGGCCGGAGGAGGCCTGGCGCCGGACGGCGGGCAGTTGAATCGCAGCGCCGGGCGAAGTTTTGGTTATTTTCAACTCCACGCGCATCCCCGGAACGAGGCGTCGCGGGACTGCCGACATACGGCAGCGGGACACAACCGGCCTTGCGGTCAGTGCACGGCGCGTTCCCTGCCTCGGGGCGCTCTTTTCTGCCGGCGCCGTCGAGAATCCAGTCTCCATGCGCGTCCGGGTGGACAGTCTGCGCCGCCCTGATTTTTGCAAAGCAGGATTTGATGCAAGTATACAGCATTTGTGTGTCATTAGTATGACAATGTTGCATTTTTATGTGTTAATTTTGTGCCAATATTGCGACAGGCGGGTTTCAGGCGAGGAAAGAGCGGCAGGGGGCAGGGATTAGGGGCCAGGGTCGAGACAGGATGAATCCCCGCGGGAGGAGCAGGGGCGCCTGTAAGGGACACGCTGCCGGCGGCGGCGTTCTGGCGACTTTAGTGAACTGCCGAGTACGCGGAGAACGTCTAACTGCTTTGGATCCGCGAAGGGGCGCGAAGGGACACTAAGAACATCTTTTTGTCCGCGGAGAGCATCTAACTTCTTTTGATCCACGGAGGGACACGGAGAGACACGGAGAAGGGCTTAACTTCCTTTGGTCCGCGAAGGGGCGTGAAGGAAGTTGAGTTTGGACGCCATTGCCGGCCAGGAAGGGCGCCGGCAATGCGAGGAGAAGGAGAGGAGGCGCGGGAGAGGGTGTCGGGAATGGACCGAGGTTGAGGGGGAGAGCGGGCCCGGTTCAGGTTATCGGTCGCGGTCGATATTGCAGGGCCTCGGCGAGGTGGGGGGTATCGATTTCATCCTGGTCGACGAGGTCGGCGATGGTGCGGGCGAGTTTGAGGATGCGGTGGTAGGCGCGGGCGCTGAGGTCCATCTGGCGGACGGCGGCCTGCATCAGGTTTTTGCCGTTCTCATTGAGCTGGCAGTAGCGCTGGACCTCGGCGGGACCCATGTCGCCGTTGACGACGATATGGGCTTTGTCCTGCCGGGCGAAGCGGTCCTGTTGCCGGGCGCGTGCCTGTTCGACGCGGCGGCGGACGTGGGCGGAGGGCTCACCGGTGTCGAGGCCTGAAAGCTTCTGGAAGGGGACGCGGGCTACGTCTACGTGGAGGTCGATGCGGTCGAGGAGCGGGCCGCTGATGCGGTTCTGGTAGCGCTGGACGGTTGACATGGAGCAGGAGCAGGGTTTGCGGTCGTCGCCGTAGAAGCCGCAGGGGCAGGGGTTCATGGCGGCAACGAACATGAAGTTGGCGGGGAAGGAGAGGGTGCCGGAGGCGCGGCTGATGGTTACGATTTTGTCTTCGAGGGGCTGGCGGAGGCTTTCGAGATTCTTGGAGCCGAACTCGGGCAGCTCATCGAGGAAGAGGACGCCGCGGTGGGCGAGGCTGATCTCTCCGGGGCGGGGCATGGTTCCTCCGCCGACGAGGCCGGCATGGCTGATGGTGTGATGCGGGGCGCGGAAGGGGCGGGCGCGGATGAGGGGGCCGGCGCCGTCGAGTTCGCCGGCGACGGAATAGATGCGTGTGATCTCAAGAGACTCGGAGAGGGTGGCTACGGGCAGGACCGAGGGCAGGGCGCGGGCCATGAGGGTTTTGCCGCTGCCGGGCGGCCCTACCATGCGCACGTTGTGGCTGCCGGCGCAGGCGATTTCCAAGGCGCGCTTGGCGTGCTCCTGGCCGCGAACGTCCTGGAAGTCGACAGTGTAGACGATCTCTTCACCGGGGTCGAAGGTGGTCGCGTTCTGGGGCGAAATTTCTTGCCGGCCAGAGAGATGGGCCACGATGTCGGTGAGATGCGCGACGGGGAAGACGTCGACGCCCTCGACGAGGGCGGCTTCGGAGGCGTTGGGCTGGGGAATGAAGAGGCGCCGGTAACCGGCCTTTTGGGCCATGGCGGCCATAGACAGGGCGCCGTTTACGGGGCGGACAGAGCCGTCCAGCCCCAGCTCGCCGACGATGAGCGCGTCGTCGAGCTCGGCGAGGACCTGGCGGGTGGCGGCCATGATGCCGAGGGCGATGGGCAGGTCGTATGCGGGGCCATCTTTGCGGAGGTCGGCGGGGGCAAGGTTAACTGTGAGGCGGTGATGGGGGAAGTGGAATCCGCTATTGGCGATTGCGGAGCGAACGCGTTCGCCGCTTTCGCGTACTGCGGCGCTGGGCAGGCCGACGACGGTCAGCCGCTCGAGCCCGTTGGTGATATCGACTTCGACTTCGATCTGTTCGGCATCCAGACCTACAATGGCACAGCTGCGCACTTTGGCGAGCATTGGGACCTCCGTTGGGGGATAGCGAGGTGACAGCAGATGCGCCGGTTGTGGCAGACAGGCAACGGGGTTGAATCAATGAATGCGACCCCTGTTCCCTGGCCAAAGCGCACGCGCAGATAGAGACACATGGCTGGCAGAGCGGATGGAATCAACTCCATAAAGCGCGTATAACTGACCAGAGCAGGGAAATCACTGCGCAGATGCCCACACACGTTTCATTTAGATGCGCCTTGTCGCATAAGTATTATGATGTCTCCTCCGGACCAGCTATCTGGGACAAACCAGATTCGGGAAAGTAGGTAAGAACACGTCGAATAGTACTCTACTCCCCAGATACTTCCTGTTCTTCCATCCGAGTGAATGTAAAACGGATTTAGTTCGTACACGACAGAGACTATATCTCCATCTGTCCACACTGAGATTATATCGGGGAAGCTTGGAGCTCTGGCATTGGGAAACAAGGTTCTATACTTAGTGAGAGTATCTCCCTGGATGGTGTGCTCTTGAGCCATTAGACACCATTCTGCATCCGGAGTAGAAGCAGGCGTGGGAGTAGAAGCAGGCGTGGAGGCAGGAGGAGGACTTTGAACCCCACAACTTCCATCGGGGACTTCATACCACTTAGTGTAACTAGACTCTTCCCAGTTACTGTTATCCTCGGTTAGTACTGAGACCGACCTAAACTGTACCCACCCCCCTCCGGGGACGCAAACGTCTACACTGTTATTATTACTGACTAAGGCGGCTTTGTGGTAGTAAATCCAGTTACGAACAGATCCGTCTAAGGGAGTCATGGAGACCCTGAAAGAGTTTCCATTTTGGGTTACAGACGGAGGAGACAAGGAGGCTAGGAGGGTTCCCGTAAGAACGAGGAAGGCTAGCACTGCCAGGATGGGAGAGATTTTCTTGAGATGATGCATGATATCTCCTTTAAACTGAGTGAGGACTCCCTCAAATGAAGGAGTCCCAAGGTCAGTGTTCTTGAAATCAAGACGGCTTCTCCTTTCAGGAATCACTACGGATTGACTCTGCGCCAACAGTGGACAGATTGCGCCAGGTTTGTAACAGAGCCGGACGGGCCCGTCCAGATTCGCCTGCCTTCCGGTGCATCCCGATATATTGTGCGTAAAGTGGGGCGAGATATGCCGACGGACCGACCTGACTCGCTTCCCGGTGTCTACCAGTGGATGATTTCGACTTCATCGCCGCGCAAGATGAAGACATATGGCTTGCCATCGGCATAGGATGTCACGACCAGTATCCCGTCCACCACCGGAATCATCTCATAGGATGGAGCGCCGAACAGATACACGCTGCCATTGGGACAGATTGCCAGGGGTCGACCGGCATGGTTGGGCAAGCACGGCATATCTCCATGCTGATTCCCGGTTTGGCTCCCGGTGGAAGAATCCAAATTCGCGGACAGCACCGGCGTTGACGTTGGTGTAGCTGCCTGAACCGGCGCGGAAATCAGTGTAGCCGTGGAAGTAGCTGTGGGCGTATTCCCCTGCACCGGCGCGGACATCGGTGTAGCCGTGGAAGTGGCCGTAGGTGTATTCCCCTGAACCGGCGCGGACGTCGGTGTAGCCGTGGAAGTGGCCGTGGGCGTATTCCCCTGAACCGGCGCGGACGTCGGTGTAGCCGTGGAAGTAGCCGTGGGCGTATTCCCCTGAACCGGCGCGGACGTCGGTGTAGCCGTGGAAGTAG
>JAPPKT010000599.1:5980-6702 GCA_028819675.1 Caldilineaceae bacterium
CCGTGGAAGTGGAGGCAGTTGTAGGTGTTGAGGTTACGGTTGGTGTGGCGGTGTCAGGCAAGTGCTGCGCGCGTGCTGCTTCACATGCACTCCGAGAGGGGTACGGACCTTGAAGATCGTCTCCAAGTTCAAAATACCAGTTGGTGCCTCCCAGGTCACTATGGCATGGCCCGATATCCGTCTGCTCTTGGGCCGCAGCGGGCGCTTTGTTGAGCATGGCGACAATCACGCAGAGAGCCAGAACGCCCGCCAGAACTGTCATTGCCCTTATATTCTTCACGTGCATTCACCTCCGCAGCGTAAGGGTGTACGGACCACATGAGGACCCCAAGCTCAAAATTGCCAAAGTTCAAATATATCACGTTTGTATGTCATAAGGATGTCATTCCGTTCTTTTTTGGTGTCAATATTGTGCCAATATTGGAATAGTCCGTCTCTGTACGGGACTTTGGACAGCGTTGTGACACGCAGCCCCAGGCACCGGCAGTCGAAACAGTCTTTAATTGTCCACGGAGAACACGGAGGGACACGGAGAACATCTGACTGCTTTCATCCGCGAAGTCACGCGAAGGGTCGCGAAGAACACCATTTTGTCCACGGAGGACACGGAGGGGCGCGGAGAACATCAAGGGCGGGGCGGGGTTTCTGTGTGCAGCTGCGCAGCCGTTCGCGGACCGGTCGCACTTTGCTTCTGCAAGTCGTTGTTCGGACAAGCGTCAACG
>JAPPKT010000294.1 GCA_028819675.1 Caldilineaceae bacterium
CCCCCCCCCCGGCGGGGGGGGGGGGCGCGGCCCCCCCCCGGGCCGCCCCGCCCCCCCCCGCGGCTCCCCCCCCCCCGGGGGGGGGGGGTTGTTGGGGGGGGGGGGGGGGGGGGGGGCCCCCCCCCCCCCACAAGGGAGGGCCGACCAGGCCCGACCGCCCAGAACTGCAGTAGTCAGTAGTCAGTGGTCGGAGGCGGCGTTTTCTCTGATTCGGAGTTGATGGTGGTGGGGCTGTGGTTGGTCTGGCGCGAGAGGTTTGCGTGAGTTTGGCTCCATTTTGGGTTGCTCTCGAATAGACTATGGGTGACCGCTGGGCGCAGAATTGAAATCTGACATGGATTGGAGTTGAGTATGGCTGAGAAGCTGCGCGCTGCCGTCATTGGCGCTGGCGGGATATCGTCTAATCATATTCACGGTTACCTGGCCTGCGGCCGGTATGAGGTGGTCGCGCTGGCCGATCTGAGTGCGGAGGCGATGGCGGAGAAGAACGAGCGGTTCGGCATCGCGCCGGCCCACTACAGGGACGGCCGCGAGATGATGGAGAAGGAGCGGCCCGACGTCGTGTCGATCTGCACGTGGCACAAGGGTCATGCCCCCTGGACGATTGCAGCGGCGTCCTTCAGGCCCCAAGCGGTACTATGCGAAAAACCGATGGCCGATTCCGTGGGCGCGGCCGAGCAGATGCTGATCGCCTGCCGGCGCCACGAGGTTAAGCTGGCGGTTGGTCATCAGCGCCGCTTTCTTCCAGCTTACACGCTGGCCAAGGAGCTCATTGGGTGTAACGCCATCGGCAAGGTGAATCTGATTCAGAGCCTGGGCGGCGACGGTCTGCCGAACTACAGCTCGCACCAGACGGATATGTACCGCTACCTGCTGTCGGACGACGAGTGCGTTTGGGTGATGGGCAATATCGAGCGCAAGACGGACCAGTACGAGCGCGCCACGCGTATCGAGGACCGGGCGATGGCCGTCTTCCAGTTCGCGGGCGGGCCGCGGGCGATGATCCTCAGCGACCTGGTGCCGAACCATTATCAGGGTGCGCATATTTTCGGAAGCGAGGGCATGATCAGCATAACGACCGAGACGCTTGATATTCTGAACGCAAAGAGCGGCGGTCGCTGGGAGAGGCATGTGCCGGACGGCAAGTTCTACACGGTGGAAGAGCTGGGCAGCCGCTTCGAATGGCAGGAGGGCGCGGCCGGCCAGGCAGATGAGCTGGCGGATTGGGTTGAAGGCAAGGTCGACGCGCACAGGGGGCAAGGCGAGCATGGCTACAAGGCCCTGCAGATGATCCACGCCGTTTATGAGTCGGCGCGGATGCACGAGAGGGTGGAGATGCCGCTGCAGACACGGGTCAATCCGTTGGACCTGATGGTGGATTCGGGGCACTTGACACCGCAACGTCCAGGAAAGTACGATATACGCGCCTTGCGCCTGCGCAAGGAAAACATGCAAGAAGATACGCTGAATAGATAGCAATTATCGATCTCTGCTCAACGGGAATGCACTCAGGAGGGC
Source organism: Caldilineaceae bacterium (assembly GCA_028819675.1). The sequence continues at coordinate 1,519 of JAPPKT010000294.1, forward strand.
ATGACCATGAAACTCACGGCCGAGCAACTTGAGCAATACGACGAAGAGGGCTATGTCATCGTTCGCGATGTTTTCGATCCAGAACAGGACATCGATCCGGTTATCGAAGAGTACAAGGGTGTGTTGGACAACCTGGCTCACGACTTGTATGACGCGGGGGAGACCACTTCTCTGTACGAGGAACTTCCCTTTGCCGAGCGGTTGATTGCTATTTACCAGGAAAGCGGCAAAGTTCATGCGCAGTACTTCGATTTCTCGCTGCCACAGGGCAATGTTAAGCCGGACACGCCCTTCTGGGCAGGGCCGGCGGTTTTCAGCATGTTGACGAACAAGAGTCTGCTCGATTCAGTCGAGTCTATCCTCGGCGGCGAGATCTACTCCAACCCGGTACAGCATGTTCGCCTCAAGCCGCCGGAACATCTCACGCCGATCAACCAGGAGACCGGCCGAGTCATGCTGGGCAAGACGGTGGTGCACCAGGACCACGGGGTGGTCAGGACGGAGGCGGACGAGACGCAGATGCTGACGGTCTGGTTCCCGTTGATGGATGTGAACGTGGAGAACGGTTGCCTCTGCGTCTGGCCGGGAAGTCAAAAGCGCGGCTTGATCGACCACTGCCCCACCAATCTTGGCCTGGCGGTTCCGGGCAAGCTGTTGGAAGGCAAGGCGCGTCCAATGATCATGAACAAGGGCGATGCGTTGCTGATGCACAAGCAGACGCTGCATGCTTCCTACTCGAATAACAGCGATACGATCCGCTGGAGCTTCGACATACGGTATAACCCGACGGGACAGCCGACGGGGAGGCCGGCTTTCCCCGGCTTTGTGGCGCGCAGCCGCAAGTATCCGGACACGGTACTACGCGAACCGGCGGCATGGGAGAAGCTGTGGCGCGATACGCGCGATCACATGGCAAAGGTAGAAGACAAGACGAACTTCAACCGCTGGACCGACGACAATCCGGTTTGTGCTTGACTGCAGTAGTCAGTAGTCAGTAGTTAGTAGTCAGTAGTCAGAGGTAAGTGGCTGCGGTGTTGGACATAGGATAGAAGAGGCGAGGCGTGCGGAGACTTTGCTCGCCTCGTTTGGTGTCAGGGGCTGGTTGTGGGTGAGAGGTCACTTGGAGTCAGGGTTCAGGGGGGTCTTGGAATGACTGTTGGAAACGGGGCGGAGCCGCTCAGGATGGCGCAGTATGGGACGAAGCACGGGCACGCGGCGGGTAAGATGCAGGCGATGCTGGACTCGCCCGACGTTGAGGTGGTTGGTCTCTTTGAACCGGACCAGGAGCGACGCGCCGAGATGGAGGGCAGCAGCGGCCCGTTCGGTCAGGTACACTGGTTTGATTCGGAAGAGGAGCTGCTTTCGGATTCGTCTGTCGTTGCCGTGGCCTCGGAAGGTAAGAACGCAGAAAGCCTGCCCCAGACTGAGGCAATCGTCGACGCAGGCAAGCACGTCTGGTACGACAAGCCGGCCGGTGAAGACTGGGTAGGCTGGCAGCGGGTGATGGGCAAGGCGCAGGACCAGGGCCTGCTCATCCAGATGGGCTATATGTTCCGCTACCAGAACGGTTTCTGCCAGATTGCGGAGTGGGTGCACGGCGGTCTATTGGGCGACATTTATTGCACGCGTGCGCACATGTCAACGAGCGTCGATCCCAGCAGCCGCGGTGCGCTTGCCGTACACCAAGGGGGTATATTCTTCGACCTTGGCGGGCATATGCTGGACCAGGTGGTGTATCTGATGGGCAGGCCGACGCGCACAACCAGTTTTTTGCGTACGGACGGGGCGGGGCCTGCGTGTACCGACAACACGCTTGGCGTGCTTGAGTTCGAGAGAGGCCTCGCGTTCGTAGACATCGCGGCGATGGAGCCAAAGCCGATGGCGCGGCGCTTTGAGGTGTACGGCACGAAAGGCAGCGCCATACTGCTGGATCCCTTCGAGCCGCCCTATGCCATCAGACTGTGCCTGGAGGAGGACGACGGGGGATTTGTAGCCGGAGAGCAGATCGTCCCTGTGCCAACGCAGAGCCGGCAGCAGACGTACGAGGAGGAACTGGTCGCCTTTGTGGCGACGCTGCGCGGCGAGCAGCCGCCGGACCGTTCGCCGGAGCATGAGCTTCTGGTGCAGGAAACGCTTTTGCGGTTGACCGGCAGAATCGCGGGCGGGTAGAGGTAGATGCAAGCCCGTCGCCGGGCGCAGTGAAGTCTTAAAGTCCTCGCGGTTGGTCCCAGTGCTTAGGCGCGGGCTTGGCGCAGTCGAATAGACAGATAGACCGGCTGCGAGCGACGCCACAGCCACAGATTGCGCGTGACCGAACCAGCGGCGTAGGCGACAACAGCGATATAGACCCCCGAAACGCCGCAGAGTACGGCCGCGCTGCCTTCGCCCTCTCCCAGACAGGGGCGGCCCCCCCAAAGAGTACCCAAAGTCAACAAGATGGCGACCGTGGCAAGGGATATTGCATCAGCCTCGGTGACACCCCGCGTACGCTGGCCGTTTATGAGAGTGCCTTGGAGCGTGCTTGAAATTGTCGTCAAGGCCGGGATGGGTATCACCAGCCACAGAGCCGCCTTTGCCTGCTGCAACAGGTCGGCGGGAAGGGCCGCGAACCGAATCAGCCACAGGTCGCCAAGAGGCGTAACAGAGAGTGCAAGAGGGACCAGCGCCAGTAAGACTGCGAGGCGGAGCGCGAAACGCCTCAACGCTTCAATGGAGCCAGGTTGGTCCAGATGCACGATCACCACTTCGACGAAACCGATCGCGGCGCTGTTAATCACGAGCAGGACGCCAAACAGTACCGGCCACAGTGCGAGCGAACCAATCGAATCCGGCATACGGCTGAGGCTAGCGCTAACCAGAGGCTGGAGCAGCATCTGCATCAAAGTCGTCAGTGCCAGGGGAAGATAGAAGCGCAGGAATCTTCCCCACGACAGCGGAGCATGGCCTGGCGTAATGGAGATGAGGTTATTCTGAACGACAGGGCGAACGCGAATCGTGGCATAGATTGCTTCATAGACCACGCCCGTAGCAATGGCTGTGCTGGCGACGACGACCCCGTCCAGGCCTGTAAACTGAAAGAGCCCAATAGCGAGCACTACTTCAATGAACAGGCGGGTTACCGTGCCAAGCGACACTGCGCGCGTCTTTCCGCAGCGAATGAGGACACCGTACTGATAACGCCTTAAGGCAAGGCTGGGGACTAAGGGAAGTAGAATGCGAAAGCCTGTACGGACGGGCTCTGCAAGTTCCAGCGGGGCCGAAATGAGTCCCAGTACAACGAGTTCAAATGCAGGGGTGAATGCCAGAATGAAGTGAACGAAGGTAAGACCGAGGCTGAGCCACAGCATGTAGCCGCGCCCGCGCCTGTAGGACATCCTGTCTCTGCTGAGAGAGGTTGACACTGCCAGCATGGAGATTGAGGGAGCCGCCAGAGCAATTGCCAGGGAGAATGCCAGACCCCAGGCTGCGAGCTGAATCTTTGGATCGCCGCTGCGAGCCACTGCTGCCGCCAGAATTGGCTGTTCCACGGTGATCATCAACCAGCTCAGCGCCAGAGGCCACCAGGTCTCGAAAATCTCTCTGGACGAGATTGGGGTCGAAGGATTCATCGCTGTGCAGGTCTGTTCCTTTACGATTCCTGCCAGTCAAGGAGAGTCCCCATCATACCCGGTTCCCAGCGGGCAAGCATAGCGTAGGCCTCGGCGGCGTTGTGCCAGGCGAAACGATGGGTGGTAATCGGATCTACGATCAGACGGCCGCCGGCAAGGAGCCTGAGGGCGGTGTTTTCGTCGGCCTGGTGTGTCCACCAGCCTGGCGCCGAGTCCAGACGCGGTCTGGTGCTTTCGTGGGCTCCGATAACGGTGAGTCCTTTAATGTGGACGTCGCGATAGAAGTTGACGGCCTCGGTATCGCCTCGGGTGCTGGCCAGGAGTAGCACGCGTCCGCCGGAGCGGGCGAGGTCAAAGGCGGCGGGAATGGCTTCGGGATGGCCAGTGGCGTCGATGACCAGCGCGGGGTCGTCGCCGTTGCAGTGCACTCGCAAGGCTTCCTTGAGGTCATCGTCGGCCGGCAAGGCGGCGTCGAGGTCAAAATCCTGTGCAAACGCGAGGCGGCGCGCATCTTTGTCTATTGAGACTACAGGTAGTCCGCCACTGAGACGGGCAAGCTGCGTTGCCAGCAGCCCGACAGGTCCGCACCCTATGACTGCGACCGGCTCGCCCAGTTCGATGCGCGCTTTGCGCACGCCCTGCATTGCGATGGATGTGAGCCGGAAGAATGCGGCGCGTTCGTTGGTCAGGCCTGTGGGGATGCGGTTGCAATTGGAGACCGGCATGGACACAAACAGTCTGTGGTTGGCGCGTGAGGCGACCCGGTCTCCGACCGCCCAGCCTTCGACTCCGGCTCCGACCTCGGCTACTTCGCCGATGTGGCTGTAGCCTGTCTTTTGGGGATAGCGGTCGGGCGTATTGGCAAGACCCAGAAGGAAAGCTCTTTCAGTGCCCGGGCTGATCAGGGAGACAAGGGCCCGGATGACCAGCTCACCTGGCCCTGCAGACGGCATTTCGCACGGCCTGACGTCGGCGACGCCCCTTTCCAGAAACAGGACTTCATAGTTTTGGGTTGACATGGTTGTCCTCTGTGTTTCGAGTCATGCGTTTGAAGGGAGATTGGATTGGGGTAATTGGGCAGGCCTGCGTCAGGAAACGAGGGCGGCGAAGAACACCTTTTCATCCGCGAAGTCACGCGAAGGGTCGCGAAGAACACCTTTATGTCTTCGAAGAGCCACTAAGGATCACGATAAACACCGTCGGGAAACTGGAGTTTTCCTTGCGTGAATGCGCGGGTCAGCGGCACTTTGCGGCAGCGGATCGTGTTCAGACAAGTGTCAACGAGTCCTAGTCACCTTGATTGCAACTGTCGCGGTTGCCATGCAAGATATGATGTGATGGTAGGGAACTTCAGGCCGCCAAAGAGCAAGTATATCACAGAAACCGGGGCGGTATCGTATTGTTGACCTTCGATGGGAGCAGTCGTTTTGGGGACGAGGATGGTCAGGTGTGGTAGAGGTGGAGACGGTGTGGAAGGGAGGGGGAGGGCAGGCACGAGGCCTGCCCCTACAGGGGGTTGAGGGGGGAATGGAGAAGACGACGCGTTTGGGAGGAGGGCAGGCACAAGGCCTGCCCC
>JAPPKT010000218.1 GCA_028819675.1 Caldilineaceae bacterium
AGCTCGAACGCATCACCGAACCGCAGTCAGCCCACATGGGCCGCCGCAGCGAAATGATCGGAGGTCTGATGCCGTTGTCCGACGGCGAGAACTTCACCTCCCGCCATCGCATGTCGAAGGAAAAATACGAGGACTAAAACGATCGGCCGCCGGCCAACCAACCGTAGGGGCACCCCTTGTGGGTGCCCTCGTGGACTGACTACATTAGGGGTGCAGATTCCAGGTCAGAGAAACGTTACCAACACCTTCCTCCACGCGGCCTACCCAGTCGCATCTGGAGGGGAAGGGTCACTCCTCAATCCGACTAATGATCATCCGCTCATCGCCGGCACCGTTCCGCCACAAATCCTGACAGGCCGCAGCCAGTTCCTCCAGCCCCTCCGTAATCGTGGCGAACAGATTTCCCGGCATATGCCCTTCCGGCCCCAGCAGATAGTTTTCCCGCCCGTAAAAGATAGCCAGATCGATCAGCCCCGTCTCCCGGCACTGCTCCCGCAAAAAGGGCGGTACGTTACTGCCCGGCGGCACCGGCAAATACAGAAAATCGCCCGGAATCGGAAAGACCGTGGCATTCTCTCTCCCGGGATCCTTCTCCGCAAACGGCGGCGTCAGAATATAGACCTCGTTGTTTGCCCACTTAGCATGGTATGCTTCGCCTTCCAGCGGCAGCGCATTCCAGACCGCCTCCGCTGTCAACGGCGCCGCGTCATCAAGCAGCTCAGCCACCGCCGACACGTTATGTTTTTCAAATGAAATCCTGATCTTGCGGGCCATATAGACAAATCCTTGTTTTCTGGCAATGAGATTCAATTCTCAAACAATACCCCGCGCCCTGGCAAACGCGGCTCCACCCCCATCATCTTCAGCGCCTGCCAGCCGGTCGCCTGATTCGACGTAACCACCGGCTTCCCAATCTCCTGCTCCAGGTCGCTGATGAAGTCGGCCGTCTTCTGCCCAGTACAGCTGATCAGCACCGCCTCCGCCTCTGGCACATCTGAACGCCGCGCCGCCTCCCGAATCGTCTCCGGCGGCACGATTCCGTGGTCCTGCAGATAGTGCAGAGGATTGCTGTTCACCACCTCAATGTCGGACTCTGCTAGGAAACCGATGAGCGCCTGGTTCACGTCCTCCATGTACGGCGACGCCGTCGCCACGCGCCGCACGCCCAGGCATTGCAGCGCCTCGACAATCGCGCTGCTGGCAGTTGTGCACGGCAGCCCCGTGGCATCCTCAACCCTCTTCTTCAACGCCTCGTCGCCCTCAACTCCCTGCACAAAGCTGGCCGTCGTACAGTAGTAGGCGAAAACGGTCGGCTTCAGCCGCATCAATCTGGCGGCCGCTGCCTCAATGTCCCCGTTCTCAGCCAGCCAGATGCCCAGCTCCACGCTGCTTCCTTCTTCAGGCTCAGCATCCTCCGCAAACATCGGCACATGCGTGCGCACCGACACCATCGGCACATGCTCCGGCAGATACTTGCGGATCTCATCCAGCATCCGGTTGATGTCGTAATCTAGCCACATATCATCCGGATATATCGCCCCCAGCGTCTGATGCCCTTGTACCATCTGCAGTTTCCCCTTTATCCCGCCCAGCAAGGCACCTTCTGTCGGCTAAACGCCCCCGCAGCCGCCGCGTCAAAGCGCAGCCTTCGTCCTCCTCCCGTCTCAACTGTCCGCCACAACCGGATTGCTTAGTACACCAATCTCCTCAATCTCCAACTCCACCGTGTCTCCCACCTTGAGTCCCGGCGGATGCACCGGCGTCCCCGTAGCAATCATGTCGCCCGGTTCTAACCGCATATATTGGCTGATATATTCAATCAGTACCGGAATTTGAAACAGCATCGTGTTCGTATTGGCGTGCTCGATCTCCTCTCCATTGACCCGCATCGTCATCGCTAGATTGTGTGGATCGCTGACCGCGCCCGGCAGCACAACATGCGGCCCTATCGGAGTAAAGGTATCGACCCCCTTCGTGTACGACCACGGACGCTGCACCTCGAACGCAACGTTTTGCAAATCTCGCGCCGTCACGTCATTCAGTAGCGTGTACCCGGCCACGTACTCGTTCGCATCCTCCCGCGCAATGTGGCTGCCCTCCTTTCCAATGATCACCGTCAACTCAATCTCCGGCTCCACCACGTTCAGACCCCGCCGGAAGACGATCGGCTCGCCTGGCCCGATGATCGAAGAGGTCGGCTTGAAAAAGAGCGGCGGCTCATCCGGGTCCTCTTCACCGGGATGCGAATAATTTCCACCCAGCGCGATCAGCTTGCCCGGCTGCGGAATCGGCGTGCGCAGCGTGGGATCCGTGACGGTGAACGCGCCATTCAAATGATGCTCGAAGACAAACATCATCGTGGACTGAAAAGTCTCCGCGTTAAACAGGCCCGCCTTCATCAACGCAACCATGTCGGTGATCAGCTGCGGGCTTTCGTCACCGTGCTGGATCAACCGTTGAGCCTGATACGCCCGCGAAAAGTCCAGCATCCCGAAGTCGGTTACAATGCCAACATGGTTGTGGTCATCATGTGCAAACAGGGCAATTTTCATCGATCCTGGCCTCCGCAATCCCTTGGTAAGTAGTTCGTTGTATTGTCAATCTGTACTGTCAACCATCACCCACCCGCGCCGGCTCTGCCTGTCACAGTGTCTTCGCCTCCACAGCCGGTAAGCTCTGTCCATTCACCTAAAGTCGGACGCCGTCCCATTCGTCTCTGCGTTCGGTGATGTCTAGAATGTTGCCGTCGGGGTCCGTCGTCTTCAGCGATCCTTCCGGCACATGATCATAGTTAAACTCCCTCTCCACCTTCACATCCTCGACCAGAATCTCTGCCCCCTCTTCGCGCAACAAATGATAGGTATCCTCCAGATTGTCGACGATAAAGCCCTGGTGAATGTACTCGCCTTCATGCGCGATGGGTGGCCGTTCCTCGCCTTCGTATTGAATTAACGTCATATTGACAGAGCCGTCCGAGAGATAGCACCCCGGCGGGTAGCCCTCATCATAGATGTACCGCAAAAACTTGAGCCCCAGTATTTTCTCGTAAAACGACCGCGACCGTTCCAGGTCCTTCGTTCTCAATGCCACATGCCGTAGAAAAGCCATAGCTTTACTCCCTTCCTGAGTCCATTCCTTGATGCCGCAATCGACGATTCCCGCCCTGTAACTTGGCATTCAACCCTCGCCAAAACCCTTCGCGTACCTTTCCGGATTAAAGAAAGGTGTTATCCAAGTCCTCCGCGGTCAGAAAGGCGATCATCGCGGCCCTTAGTGGCCCATCGTGGACAAAAAGGTTTCCTTCGCGGCCAACCGCCCGTTACACCGGCAACTGCCTCCGATAAATCGTGATCGCCTCCAGCTCGCGAAATCCCAGTTGCTCGTACAGTGGCAGCGCCTTGAAATTGAGACTGTCCATATCCAGTTCGACCCGTTCAAACCCGTTTTCCTTTAGCCGGCTCATCGCCTCCACCATCAGGCAGGCCCCCAGCCCTCGCCGTCTGAACTCAGGACGGACGCCAAGAATGTGAAGATGCGCCAGCCCCTCTTCCCTGGGATTGAGACTCGGCGCACAATGGCAGATGCCGGCAAACTTCCCTCCCGCCTCCGCCACGACGCTGATCTCCTCCCGAAAACGCGGCGAGTTTGCGTGTCGTGCCCAGCTCTCGTCCGAATACGAAAACCCGCCCCAATGGTCCGAAAACGAAGCATTGAAAGCCGCAATCCACGCCGGCGCATCCCCCGACCGGTAACTCCGCAACGATATACCCTCAGGAACGCACTCTCTCGACGGTAGCGCCGTCGGCGCTGAACCCAGCTCGCTAGCCATGATCACAAACGTCCGCACCGCCCGGAATCCGGCCCTCCTCAGCCCAGCCATGACTTCCCCGTCCTCACGCAACCCCCGCGCCTCGACACTGCACATTGCGGCCGCACCACACATCCCCTCCGACGCCAGACGCCGGATGCGGTCCAGACCCGCCTGAACGGTCTCGCCGAGCGCCACCGTCCCCCGCTTCCCGGGGTCCACCACCCAGTCAAGCATCCATGACGCATCGGAGCCAACCGGATAGACCGTCCCGCAGGCATTGACCGCACCGCCCTCCCCAGCGACAAGCACCAACCGCTCGACCTCCGCCAGGCGGCCGCCGAGTCGACTGCGCACCTCATTACGCGTTAAACCGCGCTCAAGTCCGAGAGGGTAGCGCGGCGCAAACGCGTATAGCGGCAGTTCATCTGCCGCTTCGGGGCCCAGCGCACGCGCCGCGCCGTCATGAGAGTCGGCTCGTGCGAACACGCCGCCCAGGGCTGGCAGGTCGCTGTCGCAATACTCCCGAAAGCGGCCTTTCACTCCCGTTCTCCTACCACGTCCTCGGCAACTTCAAACAATTGGCCGAAATCACTTTGCCTCCGGAGTCGCCCACCCAGCCTTAGCGCCTCCCACATCGTAACCTGGTTCGCCGTCAACACCGGCTTGCCCACCGCGCTGTCCAGCTCTGGCAGAAACGCAACCGTATGCAGGGCCGTATCGGGAACCAAAATGGCTTCAGCATCGGCGCGGTCATTGGCCCGCACAAAGTCGATAACCTCCTCTCCACCGACCTCGCCCACCTCGACCGCGGTCCAAATGCCCAGGCTGCCCAAATGCACGACCTGGATGCCGCCCTCCGCCAGAAATCCGACAAACTCGGTCGCCAGCGCCTCCGGGTAAGTGGCTGCAACAGCTACCCGCGTGATTCCCAGTGCCTGTATGGAATTTACAAAGGAAAGTGATGTGCTGGAGGCAGGGACCCCCAGAAAACTGCCGAGCTGCCGCGCCTGTTCCTCAGCCCCCGCCAGCCCGTAGACAAAGCTTCCGCTCGTACACGCCCACATGCACACGTCCACGCCGTGCGCCCGCAACTCAGCTGCGCCGGGCTCCAAATGCGCCCAATCCCCTGTGCGCCGGCAGTCCTCAACCGTATGCAGATCGACCGCATCGGTGTGGACGACCCGAACCTCCACCGGCGGCTCCAGCCTCGCCGCCATTGTGGGGTAGTCGTCCTCGGCCGAGTGCAGCGGATAGAGAATGCCGATGCGTAGCATCTCCGTCTCCGGTTGCAACGTGCAGCCGCAAATTACTTCGACCAGCCGCCCGCTGCTCTCCTACAACGCAGCTTCTACAGAAGACAGGCTCTCGTTCAGCGCCTCGATCGCGTAATCGAGCTGCTCCTGCGTGATCACAAGCGGAGGCGACATCTTGAGCACGTTGTGGTAAGAGCCCCCGTAATTCGTCGAGATGACGCCCCGCTGCAGCAGACCGTCAACCACGCGCGCGCCCTCCTCCGTCGCCGGTTCACGCGTCTCCCGATCCCTGACGAACTCCACACCCACCATCATGCCCACCCCGCGCACCTCACCGATCAAATGGTGCTCCTGCTGCAGCTCCTGCAGCCGCGAAATGAAGTAGTCTCCCAACTCCGCGCCGCGCTCAACCAGGTTCCTCTCCTCAATCTCCGCCAGCGAAGCCAGCGCCGCCGCACAGCCCACCGGGTTGCCCAAAAAAGTGCTCGTGTGCATCATCGGCCCCCACGCGTCCGCCACCTCCTCAGACATGATCGTAGCCGAGATCGGAAAGCCGCTCGCCAGCCCCTTGCCCACCACCATAATGTCTGGCACAACGTCGTACTCGTCCATGCCGAACCAGTTGCCCGTCCGCCCGAACCCGGTGATGATCTCGTCGGCAATCAGCAGGATCCCGTGCTCGTCGCACAGCCGCCGCACCGTCTGCACAAACTTCTTCGGCGGCACAATCCAGCCCCCGTGCCCCTGAATCGGCTCCATGATGATCGCGGCCACGTCCGCAACGCCCGAGTCCGGCATCGTCAGCACATGCTCCAGGTACCCGCCGCTGCAGAAGTAGCAGTCGTCCCCGTCAGAATGCGTCGGACAGCGATAGGGATACGCGTACGGCACGTGCGTCGTATCCGCCAGCATATTCTGGAAAGGCGCCCTGTAGTAGTTCTGCGAAGAGACCGACAGCGCCCCCGTCGTCTTGCCGTGAAACCCGCCCTGAAAAGCGATGATCTTGTGCTTTCCGGTATAGATGCGCGCCGTCTTCAGCGCAGTCTCCACCGCCTCCGCACCCGTGTTGGCGATATGAGACACCGACAGCTCGCCCGGCGCCCGGTCCGACAGCTTCTCCGCCAGCTCGACCCTGTTCCTGTTGGGGTTGAGCCCGCCCTGGCTGTGCATCATCGTCTCCGACTGCTTCGCAATCGCCTGCACAATGCGCGGGTTGCTGTGCCCCGCCGTCGCCACGCAAAAGCCTGCCGTCAAATCCACATAAACATTGCCGTCGGCATCCACGATGTTCGCACCCCGCGTCCGCTCCCAGAACACCGGCGTCTGCCCCCGTGGAATCACCGAGCTTGTCGGCGGCTCCACCTTCCCGAGCCGCTCGGTCAACCTGATCGACTCCGGCCCCGGCGGCGGCGTCACCATCTCCGGCAGCGCCGTCCCATCCTCCAGTGCCTGCAAGTTCAAGTTCGAAGAGTAAGTTTGCATTCTAAATCTCCTCTGCGGCAGCGCCTGTTCAGCCAGCCCTTTCCGTCAAAACTACGACGTTACTCTGTGACAGTGAAATCCCCGCCACTGACTACTAACTACTGACTACTGCAGTTCTGGGCGGTCGGGCCTATTCGGCCCTCCCTTGTGCG
>JAPPKT010000484.1 GCA_028819675.1 Caldilineaceae bacterium
TGGGTGTGCAGGCGCCGCGGCCGAGTTGGGGTCAGATGTTGAGCGCGGCGACGTCGCTGACGACGCTGGAGAGAAGGCCCTGGATCTGGATGCCGCCGGGCGCGATGATTGCCATCACTGTGCTGAGCATCAATTTTATCGGCGACGGTTTGCGCGACGCGCTCGACCCGCGGACGATGCTGGACTAAGTTCCGTTGACAATTCAGGAAGGCCATTCAGAATTCAGAAAGAACGGGAAGCCTGTAGGCCTGTGAGGGATGTTTCTGGCTTGCGTGTTGTGATAAACAGAACAGATCTATCCGCGAAGGCACGCGAAGGGTCGCGAAGAACACCGAAGGCGTGTTGAGCTTTTTGGGATGTGCGTTTATTACGGAGAGGGAACAGTGGCAGAGGCCATTTACTTGACCGACATGTCGGAATGTGTGCCTCAGGAAGCGCTGTCGACGACGCCGGAGAGGCATAAGTGGCAGGTGGTGGAGTACACGGCAGAGGAAGGCCTGGCCGGCAAGATGGCCTTCGCGCATGCGCTCTACGAGACGCCGGCTATCACGTTGCCTCTGAACGTGGAGGGCTGGCATGCGTTCAGCATCGGCTTCTGGCCTGGGGTGGAGCAGGAACACACAAGCCTGGTCAAGTACAGGCTGTCCGGGGAGGCGGTGTACACAGTTGCGGAGCACTATGTACAGAGCCCTTCGCTACCGGGGAATTACTGGGACAGAACGGAACTGGTCGAGACGTTTCCCCGGTACGCCGACCTGACAGGGCAGGACCTGCTCTTCAGCAAGCAGAACACCGCTCATCCTCCGACTCTGGCGTGTATTGCCTACGTTAAGCTGGTTCCGCTCACACCATCGGAAGTGGAAGCCATACAGCGGGACAGAGAGCAGCGAGAGACGCGCAGGGTCGTTGGCATGATCGATGGCGAAGGTCTGTTTCACCAGAGGTGCCCGGTGACGAAAGAGGAACTCCTGGAGCAGATTGAGCCATTTCGATACGCGGACGTGGGAAAGGTTCTCTGGGGTGTAAACTTAAGCGATCTAACCTATTATCACTCCAAGGTGGGACGTTTCTTTGGAACTGAGGACGGTGTGAGTCCAGTGTTGCGCCACGAACATGCGCTAAAGAGCCACAAGGCGCTGGCTGATCAGGGTATCGTCCCGTTCGCGGCGGCGATGGAATATGCTCATGAATTGGGTTTGGAGTTCCACACTTACTACCGGCTGAGCATCGTAGATAAGGCGCAACCCTACTTTTTCTTCTCGACAGAGACCAGCTTTGTGCGGGACAACCCGGATTGCCGGATAGTGGCCAAGGACGGCTCGCCGCTGATGAAGGCCAGCTATGCGTTCCCGAAGGTGCGGGATTTCATGGTCTCTCTTATGGAGGAGGCGATGGAGTACGACATCGACGGGGTACACCTCTGCTTCACGCGCGGGCCGGAGTATATCGGTTACGAGCAGCCGGTGCTGGACGAGTTCATGCGGCTATATGGTGAGGACGCGCGGGACGCAGCTGATGACGACGAGCGGCTTTACAGCGTGAAAGCAAGCTTTCTGACGGAGTTTGTGCGGGCTGTGCGGAAGACGGCAGACGAGCACGGGGCAAAAAGAGGGCGCAAAATGCAGGTGTCGGCGATTTTTGAGGGCGGCAAGGAGGACATGCGCTATTTCGCGTACGATGCCTACACTTGGGTAAAGGAGAAACTGGTCGACTTTATCATCACGAATCCGCCCTCGGACCTGGTCAGGCTGGCCAAGGATAACGGATGCCAGGTGTACATATTCGCTACGAAAGATGACAAGGTGCTGACGATGAAGCACGCGTACGCCGGCGGAATGGACGGGATGGCCATTTGGGACATCAACACGACGCGTCCGGAAACGTGGGCGATAGAAAGCAGATTGGGTCACCGCGACGAAGTCATCGATCTGCCGAAGCCGGAACGGTATCCGAAGATGAAGCGGACCAGGTTGGTCACCATTCGAGGCCGGGATTTTTCGCAGACGGTAGACAAGAACGTGCCCTCAGGATGGCCGCCAGAGCTGCTCGTGATCTACACCGGGGGATGAGAGAGGATTGAGGAGGGTTCCGATGTGTGCAGAACGAAAGGCTATCTACATCTCCGATATGGGCCGCTGTGAGCCGGGATCGGCCATTTCAGAGAGGGCTGAGCATGGTCACTGGCGGGCAATCCCGTACGAAGCGGAGGGTGTGTCGGGCACGATGATAACGGCCGGCATCGAGTGCAAGGCGCCCACGCTTACCCTGCCACTGGAGGTGGAAGGATGGTATGCCATCCATTTGGGTATCTGGACCAACTGGGTGGACAGGGTGACCCGGGTCAAGCTGACGGATGACCCTTGCTTCAGTACGGCGACGACCCTGTATCCGGACATTAAAAAGACGAACTATTTCGCAAGTATCGGCGAGGTGTTTTGGAAATGCGCTGATCTGACAGGACAGGCGTTGCAAATCGGCCAGCAGAGCGACGGCACGCCGTGGGCGTCGGGAATTGCCTACGTGAAGCTGGAGCCACTGACTCCTGAGGAAGTAACTGGCATCCAAGGGGACCGAGCCAGTAGCGATACGAAACGTCTTGTCGCCTACAACGACGCGTGGAGCGTTTTCGGCGAACACGCGCTGTACACGGAGGAAGATATCATCGAAGAGGTAGAGCCCTTTCGCGATTCTGACTTCCAGAAGCTTCTGTGGGGGATCGGCGCGGGGAGCATGGTGCAGTATCTGTCCGAAGTGGGCGAACTTGCTGAGAAGGAGGGCATGAGCGACTTTTCGCGGTACTGTGACCGGCAGGCTGCAGAGAGTTTCCGCACGCTGAAGGAGAGGGGGATTGACCCTCTGAAGACGGTGATCGATCATGCCCACGATCTGGGTATCGAGCTGCATGGCACGTACCGGGTGGGCGGATGGGTTTTCCCGCCACCGGATGATTTTGAGAACAGGCTTTACCGCCAGCATCCTGAATGGCGTTGTGTTAGTCGAGACGGCCGGCCCGTCGCCCGCCTGAGCTACGCCTTTCCAGGCGTCAAGGACTTTGTGATCTCGCTATTCCGCGAAGTGGCGGAGCGGGGGGCGGACGGCGTCAATATGGCCTTTATCCGCGGACTGCCGTGTGTGATGTACGAGCAGCCGATCGTCGAAGGTTTTCAGCAGCTGCACGGAAAGGATCCGCGAGAGCTGCCGGAGGATGATCCTGGCTGGCTATCCTACAGAGCGACTTGGATGACGTCATTCATGCGGGCGCTGCGCGAGGAGATGGACCGGGTGGGCGAGCGGCAGGGGCGACGTATTCAGGTATCGGCTTACGTTATCGAAACGCTGCCGTACAATCTTCAGTATGGCCTGGATGTGGCAGCCTGGGCCGAGGAAGGGCTGGTTGATTTCATCATTCCCAACCCGTGGCACGGCGATATGGAGGTTGACGTGGCCTCGTTCGTGGAGGTGACGCGCGGCACCGATTGCGAGGTCTACGCAGACATTTTGCCGCGACGGATGGCGACGGGCGAGTACCGGCAGCGGGCACTGGAGTGTTACGCAGCGGGGGTCGATGGGCTGGCTTTCTGGGACACGAACAGCCGGTATCCGTTCCTGGACGAGTGGAGCATGATACGGCGGTTGGGTCATGAAGAGGCGTTGCAGGAGTGGGCGGCTGACGAGTGGCCTGCGTACCGGCTGGTGCCTTTGCACAGTATGGGGGGGCACCATATGGGTAGTTATTCGCCTTACTGGTCGGCTTGAGGCGTGCGGGTGCAGGCGAGGGTAGTGACGAAGTAGATTTTTGATCCGCGGAGGGACGTGGAGAACACCTTTTTTATCCGCGAAGGCACGCGAAGGGTCGCGAAGTACACCTTTTGATCCACAAAGGGCCACGAAGAACATCTCTTTGATCCGCGAAGTCACGCGAAGGGTCGCGAAGAACAGCAAGGGCGTACCGGAGTTTCTTTGCATGACTGCGCGGTCCTGTGCAGATTAGCCGCACTTTGCTTCCCCAATTCGCTGTACTAACAGACTTCAACGAGCCCTAAAACACCCCAACAGTCTGACTTACGTTTTCGTACCACTTATCGGTATGAGGCCCGTTTTGTCACATTCTCCGCCTTGAGCTACCTCGAAGGAGTAGCTTAGCCATGTTCGTGGACATGCAATCTGAGGACTATCAGCCTGTACTGCCTTCGGACCTGCGCCACGGAATCGGCATTGTGGGATGCGGCATCACGGTCCGCGAAGCGCAGGTGCCCGCCTACAAGAAGGCCGGCTACCATGTGGTCGCTTGTTGCGACAGGATAGAGGAAAGAGCGCACAGCGTTGCAACCAGTTTCGGCATTCCGTTGGTCGCAACGGACGTGAGAGAACTGTTATCACATCCGGAGGTGCAGATTGTTGACCTGGCAGTGCACGCTCACCAGCGGCTGCCACTGGTTGAGCAGATCGCGGCCGCGGGCAAGCACATACTTTCACAGAAGCCTCTGGCTCCCAGCTTGCGCGAGGCCGAGCGCATTGTGGGGATATGCCGCGACGCCGGGGTGACGCTGATGGTCAATCACCAGGCACGGTGGGCGCCACCGCATCGGGCGCTCAGACTCGTGGTCGAGCGGGGCGTGTTGGGGCATGTCTACGCCATTACCCACTTGCACCGGGGCTACCAGGACTATGGCTGGTATGCTGAGCGAAAGGATTTCAACATCGTTGATCACGGTATCCACTATATTGATCTGAGCCGTTACTTCAGCGGTTACACACCGCGGCGGGTGAAGGCGACAACCACGATGGTGCCCGGCCAGAATGCGGTCTCGCCGATGATCTATACTATCCTTTTTGAATACGAGGAGCCGGCCCGGGTCATGACGACGCTGCACTTTAACAACATCGTTTCAGCGCCCGCTCTGCATGATCATATGTGGTACGTGGATGGGACGCGCGGGAGCGCACTGCTGAGCGATCCCGCGGGAGCGGCCAAGTTGAGTCTGTCGTTCAAGGATTCTCCTGAAATGGTGCAGACGTTCGATATCGCCGGCACATGGGAGTATGAGGGATTTGCCGGTTCGATGGGAGAGATGTTGCTGGCAGTGGAGGAGGGGCGGGAGCCGGAGAGTTCTGGTCGGGACCATCTGGAGAGTTTGGGGATGGCGTTGGCGGCGGTGGAGAGTGCCAGTTCGGGTGAGAGTGTGGAGTTGAGGGGGTAGGTTGTGTCTGGCGGCGAAGTCGGACTATGCGAGGCGGGGCGGGAGGGGCGCAGGGGATGTTGATAGCCAGATGGCTCATTCAGAGGCGCCGTCTTCGAGCTCGGCGTACAGTCGATCAAGCCCGGACAGCAAAACCTGGAAGCTCTTCGAATTGTTTCTTTCGAGCGTAAGAAGACCAGCTATTGCCTTGGCGCCGCCAACTTTCCGGAAGTCAGGGACGAGCCTCCTTAAGGCCTCGGAGGGTTGCTGGACTGCGTCTGGATCGCGGAAACTCGCCCTGCGACCGATGCCTCGCAGTCTCTCGTTATTGAAAGCTTCCGCCATAGCGTCAGGTTCACCCAGATACCAGGCTTCCAATTGCTGGCACACGATTCTCACGAGCGTGTCGGCCCTGCCAGCTTGCCGGCAAGATTGCAGTAGCCGCCTCTTCAGACGCACGCAGTCGCCGCCGTCGTTGTCTCGCAGGATGACAAATCGAACGCCTGGCTCGCGCCATGCTCGCAGCTTGCGCGGGATGCTCCTATCCAGGTCACTTTTCCCTTCGTGCACCAGGTATTCGAATACCATGTTGGGGTAAAGGCGGGGAAGCAGTCCAACGAGCAGGTCGCGCATGGATGCCTCTTCCAGCAAGAATACGATTCTGTTCACTAGAGCAGGGCACCATCTCGATCTTCTTGCCTCCAGTGCAGACCGGGCGAGTCGAATACGCCTTGTCTCCAGAGCGCGCCTGGCAGGTCGCCTTCGTGGACCATGTTGCGCAGAAGCTCGCTCTCCGACGCCCGGCGGATCTTAGTGAAACCGTCCTCCTTGACCAGCCAGCGTATTTCGTCCAGTTCGGCGCCGTTCAGAATGTCGGGGGAATGGGTAGACACGAAAACCTGGCCGCCGCGCTGGGCGTAGTCGTGAAACTCTTCAACCAACTCCCGCATCAGAGCGGGATAGAGTTGATTCTCCGGTTCCTCGACGGCCAGCAGAGGGTGTGGATTGGGGTCGTAGAGTAGGACGAGATAGGCAAACATCTTGATCGTTCCGTCCGATACATTGGGGGCGATGAAGGGATCCTGGAAATTGCTATCCTGGAACCGAAGAACCAGCCTCCCGTCCTCGGTGGCCTTTGCTTCCACGTCACTCACTCCGGGGACGCGCTGGCGCATAGCCTGGAGTACTCTATTGAACTGCCGGGGATGGTTTTCGTAGAGGTACTTCGCCACCAACGCGACATTGTCGCCGCGAGAGGACAGATGCTCGGCGTAACCGAACTCTGCGCTTGGCCGCGCGTCGGCAATTTGGAAGTCGGAGATGTGCCAATTCTCGATAAATTTGCGGAACTCCGAAACAATCGGAAACTCCTGGAGCTGGCCGAAGCTCTTAATTGCCAGTGTGCTGGGGTCATCAAGTTTGAACTTCCTCTTTTTCTGGTCTGCGTCTTTCGTAGCTGACACACCGTACTCGGACTCGTTCGTGATTACTTCGCCCTCTCCCCGGCGATTGT
>JAPPKT010000159.1:0-2494 GCA_028819675.1 Caldilineaceae bacterium
GGCCGCTCATGTGGTCGGCCTGCCGGTCGATAATGCGGAAGAACTGAAGCATTTCCGTGGAGCCGAAGGACGTGGGGGCGGTCAGTACGGTAGCTGCCGAACCTTTAATGGAGGACAAGGGGACGCGAAGTTCGTGGCTCATCATGGCCGAAAACTCGGACTTGAGTTGATCCAATTCCTCAAGCGCGGCCAGGTCCTGGACGGTCACGACCAAGGAGTCTGGCTCCTCATTCTGTTCCAGGTAGATGGGGGTGGCGTTGACTAGGATTCTGACGGCGTTGCCTTTGGGGCCACTGATTTCGATTTCCTCGGCGCGGACGGTCTCGCTGGTTTTCAGGGCCAGGGCGATGGGAAACTCCGGAAAGGGGATCTCATGCCCGTCGGCGCGCCTGATGGTCACCAGGCCCAGAAGCGTTTCGAAAGTCGTATCCGGCGGCTGCAGGGTCTTCACGATTCTTGCCGCTTCCCGGTTGTAAGAGACCAACCCCCCTGTCTGGGCATCAAGTACAACAACACCAAAGGGCGAAGTGTCGATCAAGGTTTCCAGCCGGGCCCTGGCCATCTGTTCGTTCTGAAAACGTTTGGCGTTGGCGATGGCCAGGGCCGCCTGGGAGGCGAACATAACCAGCGTTTCTTCGTCATCAGAGGTGAAGTAGTCGGTTCCTTTTTCCTTGTCAGTGAGGAAAAAGTGACCCACGATTTCGCCGAGGCTGTGTATCGGCGCGGCAAGAAAGGGCATAGGCATGTTCAGAGGCATAGCCGGCCGGTATTCGGGGAGACCGAGCATTTTCATATGGCTGAGAAAGTCATTCAGGCGCAGAGGTTGCGGAATGCCGCGGAGATATTGGTAGATCCCCATACCTTCGTGCCATTCCCACAGGTTCTGTGCCGCGTCCGGTGTCAGGCCGGAGGTTAGAAAGGTTGGTCGTTCTCCCAGGTCACTGTGGAGAGTAAAGACGCCGTACCTGGCGCTGGTCAGCAGACGCGCACTATCGAGGACTTCCTGCAGAACGCTCTCAAGGTCCAGGCTGTCGGTGATGCGGCGGCTGGCTTCGCTCAAGCGAGCAAGGCGGTCGCGTAGTGTTTCGACTTCAAGCTGCAGTTTTTCGACCTGAGTCAATTGAACTCTCCATTGTCGTGGGGGAATAGGGCAATTGCGAAGGTCCCGTTTTTGCGTGGAGGGGACTTTGTGTTGCGTCGAACCCGATTCATTTAGCACCACTTTAGGTCCCGGGCCCGACATTCATAAGATTTCACCAAATCGGCGTCTTGTGTTCATTGTTTGCTCACACACGTGGTGTATTTTAGTTACAATCGTGTTTTTGTAAAGGGAATGTAGAGCGGAATTGCGTTGCAGGGTGTGAAATCAGTAGGAGAGAAGGTTGTTCGGTTCAAAGCGGCGGCCTTGGAGGCAAGGGTATGCCTAGATGGGGAATCAGAGCCTTAGTTACACGCATCACAGGGGCGTGAGGGCTGAACCCGTTCCCGACCGGGCTGCAGTCCTCGGGCAAGTACACGCACCGCCAAGGCCGCCGCGTTGGACCGAGCGGTTCGGTGAGACCAGAATCTGAAGAGTTGCAGGGCCGGGTTCCGGAGTATTTTCACCAGCCGGGCTGGCATTAGGCCCGATGGGTGGACTCGCGGAAAGTTTTTCACTTTGGCAAGTCCGACATCGAATCGAAGACTGGTTCGGGCTTGCATCTTTTGGAAAGAGCCGCGAAGGAGATATGACTTTGCGGCAGGTCGTCATCCTCTGTTTCGCAGCCAAACATGATCGTGGAGAAATTCGAATTCGAAGTGCGCGATTGGATTTGAAGCGATGGCCAATTTGAACTTGTTGCGGACAATTTCGCATGCACCATGACTGAAGTGAGTTCCACGAAGCACCCGCGTCCCCTTCGCTGAGCCGCCATCCTCTGGCAGGCCAAGACGACAGTTCTTACACGATAAGTCAACAACATAGAACGAGCGACGATGTGCAAGGCAGCGCCAGTGGGCGGTTGTCTCGCGGCGTTTTGGCGCGGGTGTGGCGGCAGCGTTGACACATAGCCAAGATCCACGGGTCCTCGGCTGACGTGAGCCGGGGGCGTGAGAATGCGGGCCTTGGTTAACCTCCTCAGTTGTATTCTGAGCCCCCTTGTCTGACTGGATATTCAGTGCAAAGGAGCAGCCCGCATATTGGGGTGGTATTGGTCCGGCGGGGGAAACTCGCCGGCGGATGCCGCGCCTGTTTCCCGGGGAGCGGGGAGATACCGGGCACCCACAAGGGGTGCCCCTACGAGTCGGGTGCGAGTGCAGACCACGGGGGAGGGGCCAGGGCGGGTTCAGGGCCGGCACCCACGGGGATTGCAAGGGACTGGAGGGACCTGGTTTGACGAAAATCTCTCGATTTGGCACGTGTCACGAATATCGACACACGGTCGGCTTGGCATGTTGTTGGCCGGGGGCGTTGCCGGGGCGGGGCCCCCCCACAAAGGGGGGGCCCAAATGCCCC
>JAPPKT010000159.1:2504-6690 GCA_028819675.1 Caldilineaceae bacterium
TTGGGGGGGGGGGGGGGGCCGCCCCCCCCCCAAAATGGGTGGGCCTACTCGCCCCGACCGCCCAGAAAAGCAGGGGTTAGGGGCTTGGGGCCAGGGGTTAGTGACGGCTCTTCGCCTGAGTCAGAGCTGATCGCGGACTGACCATGGTTTATCTTCTGCCGGAGTTATACGAAAGTTTGCCAGTATTTTGGGATGCAACGTGACTCGAAATGGGGGGTTGCACTTTTTTTGAGAGATGGGGTATATTCTGGGCGGACGGCGTTCGCGCTTGCGTCCCCGCCGTCCCTCCTCAGGATCCTCGAAAACCGAATCGCCAGAGACATCGGGAGGAACCTCATATGTCTGCGCATGAGCCGATCTACTTGACCGACTTGGGTTTGAGCCAGCCTCAGCTTGCGCTATCGACCGACAGACGGAAGTATCACTGGCAGGTTGTTCCCTACGAAACGGCTGATTTCAGCGGGAACATGCTGATTGCCGGCCCGGAAACGGAGGCGCCACCGGTAGCGCTGCCGCTTGGCGTGTCGGGTTGGCACCATATCTATCTCGGATTCTGGAGCAACTGGACGGAGGATTTGCTTCGCGTCAGGTTGTCAGGAGACGGGTCGTTCGTCAAGGTAAACAGGGAATCGGAGCCGGGAAAGTTTGCGGACAACTACTCGTTGGACGAAAGGTATTGGAAGACGGCCGATCTTACAGGGCAGGACGTGGTATTCGGCCAGCAGACTGCCGGCATGTCACAGCCGGCCTATATCGCTTATGTAAAGTTGGTTCCGCTGGACGACGAGGAGGTAGCAAGGCTCGTTGCCGACCGGGGCGAAGGCAGCAACAAGCGCCTGATCTGTATGAATGACGGCTTCAGCGACTTTGGCCGCTTCCGGCCTACGAGCCGGGAGGAGATCTGGGAGTGGCTTGAGCCATTCAGGGACACTGATTTTCAGAAGATGTTCTGGTGCCCAGGTGCAGGCGGGGATGTCCTCACTTATCCTTCGGCGATCGGGAGTTTGACGGGGAGCAAGACGAGGGATTACCCAAGGATTGTTGACCGCCGCATTGGTGAGTCGATGCAGATTCTGGCGGGGGCAGGGATCGACACGGTCGAGACCGTGGTGGAGTACGGTCACAGTGTAGGGCTGGAGGTCCACATCAGCCAGCGGATGGAGGCGTTTCAGTGCTGTCCGCCGTTTGAGGACTACTTTACGGGTGATTTCTACCGAGATCACCCGGAGTGGCGCTGCGTAGACATTGACGGGCGCGAGATTGCGAGGATGAGTTATGCATTCCCGGAGGTGCGGGGGCTGCTGCTAGCGGTATTTCGTGAACTGGCGACGCGGTACGACATTGACGGCGTGAACCCGATCTACAATCGGGGGGCCCCCTTTGTGCTATACGAGGCGCCGCTTGTGGAGGGGTTCCGGCAGGAGACGGGCCTGGACGCAAGGGAGTTGGCGGAGGACGACGAGCGGTATTTGCGCTACCGGGCGGGGGCCATGACGGAGTTCATGGTGGAATTGCGGCGGGAGATGGAGGAGATTGGCCGTTCGCGGGGGCGCCCTCTTGAGATTTCGGCGCACGTGCTGAACAATGCGGAAACAAACCTATTCTACGGATTGGACGTTCCGGCGTGGGTGGAAGGGGGCTTGATCGACAATCTGATTTCGTATCCGTGGCGGGATGAAGAGATCGACGTCGACTACTTCGGGCAACTGACGGCCGGTTCGCCGGTACAGTATTATCCTGAGATCATGCCGCGAACGATGCCTGCGGAGGATTTCCGTGTGCGCGCGCTGCAGTACTACGCGGCGGGGGCCGACGGGCTGTGTTTCTGGGATACCAACGGGCGTTATCAGAGGTTCAGGGAATGGAGCATGATTCGACGCCTGGGGCACAAGGACCAATTGGAGAGTTGGGATGACGGCGATGGGACCTTGTACCGCACGGTTCCGCTGCGCAGCGTAGGCGGGTACGTGCTGGACAAGTACCCGCCGCATTGGGCCTATTGATGGCAACGTATATTGCAAACAGGCTGCTGCTGGCCATTCCACTTATTCTGGGCATTACGCTGATCACGTTCAGCTTTATCAACGTGGCGCCGGGCGACCCTGTGATGGCGATGATCAACCCGGAAGAGGACATGTCGGCGGCCAACCTGGAGCGGCTCAAGGAGGAGCTGGGGTTGAACAGGCCAATCGCGGTGCGATACGCGATCTGGCTGGGACAGCTGGTGCAGGGCAACTTTGGGTATTCGTATCATACGGGGGAACCGGTACTGCGCCGCATTGCGGTGCGTCTGCCGGCCACGCTGGAGCTGATGGGTTTCGCCCTGGTCATGTCTTCTGTTCTTGGGATCAGTCTGGGGGTACTGGCGGCACTGAAGCAGTATACGATTTGGGATTATGTGTTGACCCTGTTTGCGTTGCTCTCGATCTCGATCCCTTCCTTTTTTCTGGCTCTTCTGGCCCTTTATGTCTTTGCGCTCAAATTGGAGTGGTTTCCAACTTTTGGCATGCGTTCGGTGGCGTTCGACGCGCCGCCGGCGCTGCTGGACAATCTGCACCACCTGGTACTGCCGGGCGTTATCCTGTCGCTGGACCTGACGGCGGGGCTGACGCGGTACATGCGGTCGGGTATGCTGGAGGTGTTGGGGCAGGAGTATGTGACGACGGCGCGGGCGAAGGGCCTGAAGGAGACGCGGGTGGTTGTCGGGCATGCGCTGCGAAACGCGCTGCTGCCGGTCATCACGATCATCACATTGCGGCTGCCGATTCTCTTTGGGGGCACGGTCATCATCGAGACGATGTTCCAGTGGCCGGGCATGGGGCGCATGGCGATCCAGGCGATTTCGCAGCGCGACTATCCTGTGCTGATGGGGCTGACGTTTATCGCGGCGGTGCTTGTCCTGTTCAGTAATCTGACCGCGGATATCCTGTATGCGGTGGCCGATCCGCGCATACGCCACGAGTAGGGTCAGTTACATGCGTTCTTCACAGGAGTTGCGTTCGTTGTTGACCGGGCCGGTGACGTCGCTGCACACGCCGTTCTTTCGGGACGGCGAGATTGACTATGGGAGTCTGCGGGGGCTGGTGGACCGGGGTATCGAAGCCGGCAGCACGACGATGATGTTGACGTACGGGGACAGTCTCTTCTCGCTGCTCACGGACAGTGAGGTGGCCGAGGTGACGAAGGTGGTGGCTGAACATACGGCGGGGCGGGCTGCGGTTATTGCGGCCGACCGCATCTGGTGGACGGGAAAGACTGTTGAATTTGCACGCTATGCGCGGGAGGTGGGGGCGGACCTGCTGATGGTGTTGCCGCCGGATTGGGCCGGTTCGTGCACGGCAGACACGTTTGTTGCCCACTACGGGGCGGCGGCGGCAGAGATCCCGGTGATGGTGGTGACGAACGTGTTCAGCCGTTCGCACGCGCTGGGGCTGGAGGTGCTGAGGCGGCTGCGGGACGAGGTGGCAGGGGTGGTGGCGATCAAGGACGACCTGGTTGGCGTGTTCGCGCGGAAGATGGCGCTGCTGCTACACGGCCACTGGGCGATAATATCGGGCGGGCAGAAGCAGAACCATTTTGACCTGATCCAGTACGGGTGCGACGGGTATCTGTCGACGCTGTTGACGTTTGCGCCCCAGATTACGCAGGCCTACTGGCAGGCCGTGCAGGCAGAAGAGTGGGGTGCGGCAGCGGGCGTCATTCGCGAATACGACATGCCTTACTTTGACTACGTGCTCGGGGTGGAGGGAAGCTTTGACGCGGCGCTGCACGGTACGTACGAGCTGTTTGGACTGGCAGAGCGCTGGCGGCGGCCGCCATATCATTCGCTGACTGATGAACAGATGGAGCAGCTGTCGCAGAAGTTAGCGGATATGAAATTGCGCCAGGTCTAGATAGTTTGACACGAGGAAACGACTAAGCGAAGTTCTGTGTGTGTACTGTGTGCGGTCTGTCCGGGCAGAATGTACCATCAATGTTTTTGTAGCGGGCTCTGGATGGTCATGGCGGTGAACGTTGGTCACATAGGGGAGTTGCCTTGCTTGTCATGGCTGCGCTGGTACATAGTCCGAATCTGCCACGACGCGCGGTTTTGGGGAAGCCTGGTCGCAGCGGGTCGTCAAGGTCATATTGCCACACACTCGCTGCGGCGGGGGTTGTAGGAGAGGGGGCGTTGGGGGGGGGGGGG
>JAPPKT010000244.1 GCA_028819675.1 Caldilineaceae bacterium
GCGTCGTCTTCCCGCTCCCGCTCTCGCCCACAATGCCCACCGCCTCGCCGCCATGCACGCTGACGTTGGCCCCGCGCACCGCCTCGAAAGCCTCCGCGCCGCGCCCGAACGTAACCGAAATATCCTTCCCCTCTAATAACGGACCGGACATGGGTGCATCCCAAAATAGGGGTGAGCTTCCTTAATCCTCTGACCACTGACCACCGCAGTTCCCCGCCGCGGCTATCCTGAAAATCTACAAAATCCTGCAAATCCTGATTCAGACAATGAAACAGACACCACCCCGGCAAGTGCCGCCATATCCCGTCTCTTACTGCTCCATTTCCGCCATGCGTTCCGCGTGAATGCAGGCCGAAAGCTGTTGCGCCGTCGGCATCAGCGCCGGCTGCGAATCGCGCCGGCACGCCTCGTCCGCCAGCGCACAGCGCGGCCAGAAGCGGCACCCCGCCGGCCACGAGCCAACCGACGCCGCATCACCGGGGATCGCCTCCAGGTCCCGTCCCGGCACCGCCCGGTCGACGCGCGAGACGCGCAGCGCCCTCGTGTAGGGATGGCGGGGCGCCTTCGACAGCGCCGCCACCGGTCCGGCCTCCACCGAAGCGCCCGCGTACATAACCATCACCTCGTCGCACACCTCCTCGATCACCGCCAGATCATGGGAGACCAGGATCAGCGCCATGTTCAGCTCCTGGCGTAGCTGCGTGATCAGGTTCAGAATCTCGCGCTGAATGGTCACGTCAAGGGCCGTCGTCGGCTCGTCAGCGATCAGGAGCTTGGGCCCCTGCGCGATCGCCGCCGCGATCATGACCCGCTGGCGCATACCCCCGGAAAGCTGGTGCGACCGCGCCTTGAGCACCTGTTCCGCCCTCGGAATCTGTACCCTTTCGATCAGTGCAACCGCCTCCTCCCTGGCCTGCTGGCGGCTCATCGACCCCACCGCCGCGATCGACTCCACCAGCTGCGTCTCCACGGTCAGCACAGGATTGAGCCCCGCCAGCGAGCTCTGCGGGATATACCCAATCTCCCGGCCGCGAATGCCGCGCCAGACCCGCTCCGGCGCGCCGGCCAGCTCCTGCCCGTCAAAGCGAACCGTGCCCGAAACGATCCCCGCGCCGTGACGCGGCAGCGTACCGATCAGCGCCCGGCACAACATCGTCTTGCCCGAACCGGATTCGCCCACGATCCCCACCGCCTGCTGCTGGCTCAGACTGAGGTTGGCAGCGTCGATCACGGGAAGCTTCCTCCCCCCGCGCTTGTCAAAACTGATGCACAGATCCTTGACTTCCAGCAGAGGCTCTATTTCACTCTCCCCCTATCGGCAAAAGAAAACGAAAACATGCGCCTGGCCCTTACGACTTCTCCCAGCCCGGGCCGCAAGCAGCGCCGCCTACCGTAGGGGCACCCCTTGTGGGTGCCCTGGCTGTTGCCTCCCTTGTGGCCCCTTCGTGTCCCTCTGCGGCCCTCCCGGGTTCAAAAAAGGTGTTCTTCGCGCCCCTTCGCGTGCCTTCGCGGATAAAAAAAGGTGTTCTCCATGCCCCTTCGAGTGACTTCGCGGATCGATCCCGTCGAATTCCAAACAGCCTTCCCGAAATGTCAACAAGGACTGATCACTCATCCTCCCCCTTGCTGATCCGCTCCAATCCCCGCGCCAGCAGCGCCACGCCGATAGCCGTCAGCGAAAGGAAAAAACCGGGAAACAAAATCAGCCACGGCTCCGTCCGCAGATACAGCCGCCCCTCCGCCAGCATCGCCCCCCACTCCGGCGTCGGTGGCGTCACGCCCAGCCCCAGAAAAGACAGCCCGCCGATGATAACAATGATGAAAATGAAGTCGCTCAGAGCATAGGCCAGCGCCTCCGAAAACACGTTGGGCATGATATGGCGGACGAGGATACGCAGCTGCGAATACCCCAACACCTGCGCCGCCTGCACGAACTCCGCGTCCCGCAGCGCCAGCGATTTGGCGCGCGCGATGCGGGCATACTGGGCCCAGCGCGATATCCAGATGGCGATCAGCAGCCCGCGGATATCCGCCCCCACCATCGCCACGATCCCCAGCACCAGGATGATCTCCGGGAATGCCGTCAGTGCGTTCACAAGCCCGTCCCAGACCGTCTCCGCGATGCGGTTGCGCGTTGTCCCCGCCAGCGTACCGATGAAAGTACCGATCACGATCGGAACACTGACACCCAGTATCGCCAGTGCAATGTCAAGCCGCGCCGCCGCAAATACGCGCACGAGCAGATCACGCCCCAGGTGATCGGTGCCAAACAGAAACGCCGCGCTGGGCGGCTGCAGCGGCTGATCGACGAAACCGTAGGGGTCATTGGGACTCAGAAGAGGGACAAAAACGCTCAGAACGAGGATAAGCGCCAGGATGACCACGCCCCAGCGGCTTTCGGCGTTGAGCTGACGCCAGTGGCGCCGCAATTCAACCTGGCGCAGACGGCCGGCAGGCGAGATGCTTGGGCTTCCGGCTGTCATCGTATCTTCGCCCGCGGGTCCAGCCAGCCGTTGACCAGGTCCGCCATGAACGTCAGCCCCACCACCAGCAGACCGCTCAGGAACACAATCC
The DNA here is from genome assembly GCA_028819675.1 of Caldilineaceae bacterium. The sequence goes on from JAPPKT010000244.1 coordinate 2,575, forward strand.
CCTGCACCAGCGGGTAATCGCGGTTGCGCACCGCGTCGACAAGTGTCATACCGAGCCCCGGCAGATTGAAAATGATCTCAATGATAACCGCATAGCTCACCACGGTCGCCGCAAAGTACCCCAGCGCGGCGATCGTCGGCGCCAGCGACGGCCGCAGCAGATAGCGCCAGTAGAAGCGCCAGCCCTGCGTGCCGCGAATGATCGCGGCCTCCACGAACTCCTCGGAGCTCGTCTCCACAATCGAAGATTGCAGAATGCGGGAGAGGACCGGCACCAGGACAAAGTTGATCGTCAGCGCCGGCAGCCACAGATAATAGAGGTTCGCCGGGAATCCGGCATGATAGCCGGCGATAGGCGCCAAATTGACCTGGACCGCGAACAGCAGGATAAGCAGCAGCCCCGAAAAAAAGACCGGCGTCGCCACCATCACCGACGCGCCGATCTGAAAGGCGTGCCCGAACCATGTGCGGCGATAGAGCGCGGCCGCAACGCCCAATGGCAGTGCCAGCGCGATGGTCATGACGATTGTCGTAACCGTCAGCCACAGCGAGACCGGCAGCCGCTTGCCCACGATAGAAAGCACCGGCTCTCGCGAACGGATAGAGACACCGAAGTCGCCGCGCACCAGATTGGAGACGTAGCGTCCGAACTGACTCGGAATCGAACCGTCAATCCCCAGCAGCTTACGGTAGGCGATCACATCCTCCTCAGTGGCCTCATCCCCCAGCAGGATCATGGCCGGATCGCCGGGAATCAACCGGATCAGGAGGAAGGCGAAGACCATCAGCAGAAAGGCGACGAAGAACGCCTGCGCCAGCCGCCGCAGTACGGGATGCCTGAGCAGGGGCAGCGTCTTTGCCGCCAAACCGCCAGGTGACGATGTCATCGCAGAAGTGAGGAAGGTGGAGAGAGGAGAGCGAGGACGGTCGCTCGGCGACTACCCGGAGCGGGTTTTGTCTGTCCGGCCATCTCGCTCACTCCTCACATTGGGCTGCTTGGGCCAGGACGCCTTCTGCGTCCCCCGCCCGCAGCCGCGCGGCTCGCGGCCTGCACCGACCGCGAGCCGCGGACTTTCGATTTACTCTTCCACGTCCGCCAGAGGCACGACGATGAAGTGCGATGCGCCCGTCACCGTCCTGACCGCATTCTGACCGACGCGGCTGCCGCCCATCACCGAGCGTTCACAGCAGGGGATGATCGACTGCACCTCGTAGCCCCGGTACTGGATCTGGCGGATGAGATCCTCGCGGGCACCCTGGTCAACCGTCTGGCCCAACTCATCAAACAGGCTCTTCATCTCCGCATCGTCGATGCGTGACCGCTGCGCCCAGAAGCCGTCCAGGAACTGGTTGCGCAGGTAGCTCTCGGGCGGCCCGCCGTTGTTGCCTGTTACGGCCCAGCCGGCGTGATAGTCAGGCGAATTGGCCATGATGTCCAACGCCACACCAACCTCCTGGCCGTCCGGCGTTACCTCCATGTTGAGCGCCTTGAGCTGCTCGGCGAACACCAGGATCCCTTCCACATAGCCCGGCCGCGGCCCGTAGGTCGTCACAGTGAAGGAGCAGCCGCCGTCCGCCCACGGCGTGTTCGCCATCAGCGCCTTAGCCGCCTCCAGGTCCTGCGCGCCACCGTTCGGCAGAATGCCGACATCCAGCGGCTGCCCGGTGTAGAAGTACCCGATTACCGGCGGCGAAATGCCCAACAGCGCCCGCTCGTTGATCTCAGAGCGGTCGATGGCCAGAGAAATGGCCTCGCGCACGTCGCGATTGGACAGACAGTGATCTTCGGAGATCTGCTGGTTGATGCTCAGGTGAAAAACACCGCCCAGCGCCACGACGAAGGTCTCAACCTCCGGCGGGAAGGTGTCACGCGCCTGCGGCGGCAATTCGTAAACGTAATCCAGCTGGCCGGTGGCCAGCAGCAGTGAGCGCGAGGTTGGGTCGGGCACCCAGTGCAACTCAAGCTCCTTCACCGCCATCGGGCCGAGCTGGTAGTTGGGATTCTCCTTCAGCGTAACGACGGGATCGCCGGGTTCGCCCGCGGCAACGTAGTAGGGGCCGGCGCTGACCGGGCTGCGGAAATAGCCGTCCGGGTCGGCCTCGACCTGCGCCTGGGGATGAACCGAGAAGCCGGTGCGTCCAAACCAGAACGGGAGCGAGGGTTCGGCTATGCTCAACGTCCACACCACGGTCCTGTCATCCGTTGCCTCCACGCTGACGACATTGGCAATCGGGCCTTTATCGGTCGGCGGCGCGTCCTTGATCCGCTCCCAGGTGTAGACGATGTCCCCGACCGTAACCGGCGTACCATCCGAGTACATCAGGTTCTCGCGCAGCGTGAATGTATAGACCAGGCCATCCTCCGAAACATCCATCGATTCGGCCAGGTCCGGCTGCGGCACACCGTACTGATCAAGACGCAGCAGCTGCCCGCTGATCAGCTTGATCGTCGAACCTTCCGACGTCTCGCCCGGCAACGCCGGATCGAAATGTGTCAGCGCGCCCGGCAGACCGAAGCGCACCTTCTCCAACGGCAGCATGCTTCCCGAATCCGCCATCATCGGCTCCGTCGCCACCGGCTGACACGCGGCCAGCAGGATCGCGAAAACGACGATTGCAAAGACAAACAGTTTTGGCCTATTGGCATACATTTGTCCGACTCCTCCTTGAATGACCTTCTGAGATTAACCTTCTGATATATGGTTGGCCGCTGCGCTACCGTTCCGCTACCCGCACGGGACGGTTCGTCTTCAAAGATTCCACCGCGGCCTCGACCAGGAGTTGTGAACGGTAGCCGTCTTCCACGCTGACCATCGGCCGCCTTCCCTCCTCCAGCGACTCGACGAAATGGTTCATTTCGCCCGGATAGGCTTCGGCATATTTGTAGAAGTAGAACTGCGATCCGCCGGGCGGGCCGGAGAGCAGCCTGTCATGCAGCACGCCCGCGTCCGTGTAGCGCACCAGGCCGGTTTCCGGCCGGTTCTCCGCCCGCAGCATCCCCTTGGCGCCATGCACCTCCAGCCGCTGGTCATAACCGTAGGTCGTGCGCCAGATGTTGTTGATGTGGCAGAGCGCCCCGCGGCCGGTCTTCATCGTCGTCATCGCCGCGTCGACCTCGCCCAATCTGCCAAGCTCCGGTTCCACCAGGCTCGAGGCCGCCACGTACACCTCCACCGGTTCATCGTCCAGCAGGGCGCGCGCCAGGTCGAAGTCATGCACCGTCGATTCACGCAGCAAGGTATAGGGCGCTGTGCGATGTGTCTCCCGGCTGAGTTCGAGCAGCGTCACTTTCGGATCGCGGTTGGTCAGCAGCACCAGTTCAACGTCACCGATCTCTCCCGACTTCACAGCCTGGATCAGGGCCAGATGGCTTGGCTCGAACCGTTTCATGAAACCCATGAAACTCGACACGCCCGCCTTTCTGACCTCTTCCACCGCAGCGCGCGCGGTCGGGATGTCCTCCGCCAACGGCTTTTCGCAGAAGATCGCCTTGCCCGCCCGTGCCGCTGCCACCACCAGCTCCGCATGAGAGCTCGCCGGCGTGGTGATGACCACTGCATCCACCGCCGGATCCGCCAGCGCCGTCTCCCGGTCGGATACGGCTATCGCGCCGTGGCGTCGGGCCAGGTCGGCCGCAGCCTCCGGCAGCAGATCGTAGACGCTGTGTATCTCCGCCTTCGGATGTTCCGCCAGTGTGCGTGCATGGCGGTTTCCCATCTGGCCGGCGCCGAAGATACAGAATCGGACCATCTCCCAACCTCAGTAGCTGCTTGCAGCTGTAAGACCTGCCCGCTACCGACTGCCGATTACCAGCCGCCGTCTACCAAACCTGGTCCGCGGGGATCTCAGGCCACGTGCCGAGCTCGTCCCGGATCTCCGGCAGCTTGCTCCATGCCTCGCCAATCGCCCAGAAGAGGCTGAGCACCTCATCACCGTCGTTGGAGACGGAGTGTTCGTGGCCCTTCGGTACGAACACCACATCACCCGCCTCCATGCGATGTTCCACCCCTTCCAGGTGCAGGATGCCCCGCCCTGAAATGATGTAGTAGACCTCATCCTGCCCCGGATGCACGTCGGAGTGGC